>JBMZDK010000027.1:0-24870 GCA_049614265.1 Thiolinea sp. | reverse complement strand
TAATGACAATCTTATTCAGAGCGCTACACGGATATCTATAGCAGAACCCAACTAAAGCCAAAATGATAGTGTCATATTATGGGATCAACGAAGCATCCCTCACATACCTTATTGCAATAATTGCTCAATAATTGGAGTATTTGCTTCCGGAAAATCCAGGCCAGACAGTTCCTCAAGCGCAAACCAGCGCACCTCTTGCCCCTCACGACCATCTGGCTGGCCAGAAAAACCAGTGATTTTCCAGACATCAAGCCATATATTCTTATCAGGGTAGCGATGCCTGATATCAACAAACGGGCTGGCGGTTAACAAGTTGATTTGAATTCCCAATTCTTCATCTAATTCACGATGCAAAGCAAAGCCTGCAGCCTCATCAGACTCCACTTTACCGCCCGGAAATTCCCACTTGCCACCTTGGTGCTTACCAAGAGGACGACGCGCTAAAAGCACAGCATCACCTACTGGATTGAAGATGACACCGGCCACAACATGCAACCACTGCTCTTTTTCAGGCAACATCATTTCAACTTCGGTATTCCGCATTTATCTTCACATAATCGTATGAGAAATCACATGTCCAGGTTTCTGCTCTTGCATCACCCCGCCCCAACTGAATACGAATATTAATTTCAGCTGGCTGCATAGCTTCCTGCCCCAGCTCTTCAACATATGATTTCGCGGGTTGCCCGGCTTCAATCAACAGGGTATCTCCCAACCATACCGTAATTTGAGAAACATCAAGATCAACCACAGGGCTACGACCTACCGCCGCCAGAATTCGCCCCCAATTTGGATCACTGGCAAACATCGCCGTCTTTACCAGAGGGGAGAGTGCGACCGTATTACCAACAGCTTTAGCCTCAGCACGATCAAGTGCCCCTTCAACATCGATGGTGATAAATTTAGTAGCTCCTTCACCATCCCGCACTATCGCCTGAGCCAGATGAAGGCAAACGTCATGCAGTCCGTTTTTAAAAGCAGCCAAGTCTGCTTGTGGCACAACAGAAACACCTGATTGGCCAGTAGCAACTAAAACCAGAGCATCATTTGTTGATGTATCCCCATCAACAGTAATACAGTTAAACGTCTCATCAGTCACCTCAGATAATAGTGACTGCAATAACTCACTCTCTATTACTGCATCCGTTGCCACGTATGCCAGCATCGTCGCCATGTCAGGATGAATCATCCCTGAACCTTTTGACATACCAGTAATCGTAACTACGCCCGTACTCAGCTCCACTCGACAACTAATCGCCTTTGCAACCGTATCAGTTGTCATAATCCCTTCAGCTGCTGCTTCCCAACTATCAGCAGAAAGCTGTTTAACCGCATCCGGCAACACCTGCTCAAAACAGTTTACCGGGAGCTGCTCACCAATAACCCCCGTAGAAAAAGGCAACACTGCTGCAGGCTCACACTTTGATAATGCCGCCAACACCTCACAGGTTTGCCGCGCTGCTTTTAACCCCTGATCACCTGTCCCGGCATTTGCATTGCCTGAATTTATTAATAAATAGCGCGGTGCTTGTTCACGCAGATGCTCTTTAGCTACCAACACCGGTGCAGCACAAAACGCATTACGGGTAAATACTGCGGCGCACTGACTTCCCGGAGCCAATTCCATCAGCACCAGGTCATTTCTGCCCTGATAGCGGATACCCGCAGCAACTGCAGACAATCTGATCCCGGCAACCGGTAGCAAATTTTCAGGAGGGGTTAAATTAACCGGCATCAGCTCAACTTACCATGACACTGTTTGTATTTTTTCCCGGAGCCACAAGGACATGGCTCATTACGACCAACTTTTGCCATTTCACGCTTATATGGCTGCTCCACCTCATCTGGCATGACAGCATCAACAACATCGTCATCGAAAGCACTGTCAGCATTAGGATGGGAATATTCCACGCCCTCCTGAACTTCAGCAGGCTCCATTGCTTCCATAATTTCCTGCGGCTCACTTACCTGAATCCGTAACAGGAACATGATGACTTCGTCTTTGATTTTTTCCAGTAGCTCCTGGAACATATCAAAGGCCTCGCGCTTATACTCCTGCTTTGGATTTTTTTGCGCATACCCACGTAAACCAACACTTTGACGCAGATAATCCATCGCTGCCAAGTGTTCTTTCCATTGCGAGTCAAGAATATGCAGCATGGCATCACGCTCTAAGCGACGCATACCTTCGGTACCAATCAGCTCTTCTTTGCGCTCCAATTCAGCAATCACTTCATCCTGAATTCGTTCACGCAGATTTTCTTCATATAGCCCGCTATCCTCATCCAACCATTGCTGAACCGGTAATTCCAATCCTAAATCTTCTGTTATTTGCTTTTCCAGCCCCGGAATATCCCACTGCTCATCAACACTGTTTGGTGGTATATGATTACTAATCAGATTATCAATAACATCAAAGCGGATTGACTGGATCATCTCCTGGATATCTTCCGCTTCTAGCAAGTCGGAACGTTGTTCGTACACGACTTTACGCTGGTCATTAGCAACATCATCGTATTCCAGCAAATGCTTACGAATATCATAGTTATGCGCTTCGACCTTACGCTGAGCATTTTCAATGGACTTAGAGACTAAGCCAGCTTCAATAGCCTGCCCCTTTTCCATGCCCAGCTTCTGCATCATCGACTTCACCCGATCCGAAGCAAAAATTCGCATCAGGTTATCTTCCAACGATAAATAAAAACGGGAGGAGCCTGGATCTCCTTGTCGTCCGGCGCGTCCCCGTAACTGATTATCTATACGCCGGGATTCATGGCGCTCAGTCCCAAGAATGTGTAAACCGCCAGATTCCAGTACCGCATCATGCCGCTTCTGCCATAACGCAGTGATTTTATCCTGTGCATCCTGGTCTGTGCTGTCATCTAGCTGTGCAAGCTCATCGTCAAGACTACCACCCAGAACAATATCCGTCCCACGGCCCGCCATGTTAGTCGCAATGGTCACCGCTCCCGGGCGCCCGGCATTAGCAATAATATGAGCCTCACGCTCATGTTGCTTAGCATTCAATATTTCATGAGGAATACGCAGTTTTTTTAATTTACCAGACACCAACTCAGAGGCCTCAATTGAGGCAGTACCTACCAATACCGGGCGTCCTCCGGCAACTTTCTCTTTAATATCTTCAATAATGGCGTCAAACTTCTCTTCCGCCGTCAGGTAAATTAAATCGTTGCCATCATCACGAACCATCGGACGATGTGTTGGAATAACCACCACCTCCAAGCCATAGATCTGCTGCAACTCAAATGCTTCAGTGTCAGCTGTACCGGTCATCCCAGAGAGCTTGTCATAAAGCCGGAAGTAGTTTTGAAAAGTAATTGAGGCGAGCGTTTGATTCTCGGCCTGAATCTCCACCCCCTCTTTCGCTTCAACAGCCTGATGCAAACCTTCAGACCAACGCCGACCAGGCATTGTACGTCCGGTAAATTCATCAACAATAACAATCTTGTTATCTCTGACAATGTAGTCGACATTTTTCTGGAACAATACGTGAGCACGCAATCCGGCGTTCAGATGATGCAGAACAGCAATACTGGCTGAGTCATACAACCCCTGCCCCTCTTCCAGAATCTCAGCATCCTGCAGCAGCTTTTCAGCGTTCTCCTGCCCCTCTTCAGTGAAATAGACCTGCTTGCCTTTCTCATCGACAGAGTAATCACCCGGGCCATCCTCTTCTTCCTGCCGGGTAAGCACAGGGATAATTTGGTTTATCGCCAAATATAACTCAGAAGCATCCTGGCTAGGACCGGAAATAATTAAGGGAGTCCGGGCCTCATCGATCAAAATGGAATCGACTTCATCCACGACAGCATAATTTAACGGGCGCTGTACTCTTTCCTCAAGTGAAAACGCCATATTGTCACGCAAATAATCAAATCCGAATTCATTATTTGTGCCATAAGTGATGTCTGCCGCATAAGCCTCACGGCGTTGTTCCTGATTTAAACCATTGACGATAACGCCAGTTGAAAGGCCCAGGAAACCATAAAGCTTTGCCATCCAATCAGCATCACGCTGGGCAAGATAGTCATTAACCGTAATTACGTGAACTCCGTTACCTGGTAACGCATTCAGGTAGGCAGCAAGCGTTGCAACCAGCGTCTTTCCTTCACCGGTACGCATTTCTGCGATCTTGCCACTGTTCAAAACCATCCCGCCAATCATCTGAACATCGTAATGACGCATACCCAGAACACGTTTACTGGCCTCACGCACAACTGCAAAGGCTTCCGGCAACAAATCTTCTAATGAAGTACCGCTGTTCAAGCGCTGCCTGAAATCTGCAGTTTTACCCTGCAATTCTGCATCACTTAACGCGGCAAAATTATCTTCATAAGCATTAATATTTTTGACAATCTTGAAATAAGCCTTGACCAGACGGTCATTGCGGCTACCGAAAATCTTCCTGGCAACAGAACCCAGCATACGCTTACATTTCTCCTAAATTTTACCAGTGATTCTACCGGTATTTTTTCTGAACTCACGCACAGGCATGCCACCCGGGAAAGTCACAGCTACACTTATTATTCTTGTATATTTGGCTTAACACAGATAAAACAAGACACATACACAAAAAATCACCGCACTATTGGCAGTGTACTTAGTATATATCGCTCAGCTGGCCACATGGTGAATTTTGTTTCCAGCGCGGCTGCCAAAAACATGCATAGTTAACTAAAACGCCCTATTTCTTCTCTACACGCTTATCTTCAAGATACAGCTGGGGGTCAACATGCTTGCCAGCCTTCAGAATCTCCAGGTGCAAATGCGGGCCGGTGGATCGCCCCGTGCTCCCCATCAGAGCAATACGCTCAGCTTTCTTTACCACCGCACCTTTCTCAACCAATGCCTTATTCAGATGAGCATAACGACTAACCAACCCATCACCATGATCAACCTGAACTACGATACCATAGCCACCTTTACGGCCAACAAATGATACCACACCACTGGCTACAGAATGAATATCAGTCCCCCGGGGGCCTGCGAAATCGATCCCCCGGTGTTGGCGCGTGCGGCCATTAAACGGATCGCGCCGACTCCCGAACGGCGAGGAAACATAGCCTCTTTTTACCGGTGAGAACGAAGGAGAAACTTCCTGGTCAATCGCCATACCTTCCATAACCTGATACAGCGTTTCCAACATATTCCCCTGATTTGCCAACTGAGACTCCATAGTCTGGAATGTGCCAAGTAGTTGGCTGGTTGATACCTGAGGCGCATTAGCTGGAAGATAATCTTCGCTCAAACCACCGCGAGATGGTTTTTTACCCAATAAAAACTCTTCGGGATCAAGCTTGGCGCGCTTAATAACCCGCTTCGCAAGCGCATTGATTCTGACAATTTCTGCTTCCATATTACCCAAACGCTGTGAAAACGTGTCCACATCTACCGTGTAGTTCGCATAAGTCTTTTTTATCTCAGAGACCATTGCCATCTGGGATTCAAGGGCAGTAAATATTCTTCCTGCTTCCTGTTGCGTCAAAGTAGTTTGAGGCGGCGTATTATCTAGCTTATACAAACCCAGCATTTGATTAACCGACAGACCAATGATCAGCAGTGCTATAATGCTGGCAGGTAAAACCAGATGAGTCATAGGATTAAGATCAAACGACGCGCGGCGACAACCGTCACGGCTGATACAGATTACTTTCATATCAACAGCATCCCGCAATGCCCTTTAAAAGATAGACGACACAAGTAGATTGTTTTGGGGTTACTTGTGATTCAAACCTGAGAGTATAGTATGAAAAAGGTTAACAGACTGGTTAAGAACAATTTTCTTAATGAAAGGTTGAATCAATTCGACCAATTGACTGAGCTTATCAGCACATTCATGTCACATCCTCTGGAAAATAGGGTTTGGCCACTAATCCGGGGACGCCGTCTGATTTTGATGACAGATGACCCACAACTGGCCACTCAGGCACGTTTTATGGAAAAACCGCTTTGCAAACACCTTAATCAACAAAACTCACTTAAACTCAGTGGTGTGGATGTTAAATTGGTAAATATGCCACTGACAAGAAAAGGAAAGCGTTTAAACAGAAATCCAATTTCTACAGATACGGCAGATGTCATTAGTAGCATCGCTGAGTCAATTGATGATAAAGAATTGCAACACGCTTTACAAAGGCTAAGCGCTCAAACTTCAACAAATAACTAACGCATCCATCTGTGGCTACACCCCTGACAACACATAGCGATCGGAAAAAATAGCATGCTGAGACTTCTCTTCATCCAAAGTTACAATTTCCCAACACTCCTGCTGCCGCAGCAAATCTCTTACCAGTAAATTGTTAATAGCATGACCTGCTTTATGACCGTGAAACGCACCAATAATGCCATGGCCTAATGTGTATAAATCACCAATAGCATCCAGCACCTTATGACGAACGAATTCGTCCTGGTAGCGAAGACCATCCGGATTTAATACACGAAATTCATCTAACACTATCGCATTTTCCAGGCTCCCGCCTAAAGTCAGGTTCATCGCCCGCAGCTTTTCAATATCCTTCATAAAACCAAAGGTTCGCGCACGTGCAATTTCACTGGCATATGGTTGATTTGAGAAATCAATATTGACTGACTGCCCAGTTGAATCAACAGCAGGATGATTAAAGCTAATATCAAAAGAAGCCTTGAATCCATCATAGGGCATTAGAGAAGCCCAGGCATTGCCACGCTCTGTTTTTATGGTTTTTTTAATCCGAATAAAACGTTTAGCACTTCGCTGTTGCTCAATACCGGCAGATAATAACAAATAAAGAAAAGGTGCTGAACTGCCATCCATAATTGGAATTTCCGGCGCATCCAGATCAACGTAGGCGTTATCAATACCCAACCCGGCCATTGCTGACAAAAGATGTTCAACAGTCGCAACTTTAACACTACCATCGACCAGAGCAGTACAAAGTGTTGTTTCACCAACCTTTTCAGGGTGAAGTGCAATTTCCGGATACCCATCGAGATCGACCCGACGAAAGACAATGCCAGTATTAACTGCTGCTGGCCGGACAGACATGGATACCTTTTTCCCGGAATGCAGACCAATGCCTACTGTAGAGACAGCCTCTTTCAAAGTTCTTTGTTTAAGCACCGTTTGTTCGCCCCAGTTAGTTATTCAGTCACACCGGATATAAGAATCCACAGAATTTCAGCCATTTTGAACGCGGCATAGTGTAACACGAAATTTATAAATGCATTCTAACAAGACATTACTTTAAGGGGAAAAAGACTGGACACACTGTAATTTCTTTTTAAATTCAATGAGCAAGGTAATAGCTGACCTGTCCTGGCCAGCTATTACACGGGCATGTTTAACAAACTTTCCTAAGGTAGGATCAGTCTGCCTGGTTGCGCAGAAAAGCCGGGATATCCAGCACACCAGACTCATAACCACCACGCTGATCATAACGTCCGGAATTGTTACCACGCACATCACTGCCAGAAACCATTTTCTGTTGCACTACTTCCTCCAGCTCAACCGGCTTCAGGTTAGGCCGCACAGGTGCAGCTTTAGCTTGCTGTGCCGCAGCAGCCTGTTGCTGTTGTTGTGGTGCAGGGGCTGCTGTGATCATAGAATCCTCAAGGCCAGTTGCAACCAATGTGACCCTGATCTCATCGCTCATTTCAGTGTCGATAACCGTACCGACCACCACAGTCGCATCATCAGAAGCAAACTGACGAACAACTTCGCCCACTTCTTCAAATTCATGAATTCCCATATCAAGGCCAGCAGTGATATTCACCAGAATACCGCGCGCACCATCCAGGCAAACGTCCTCCAGCAAAGGGCTTGAAATCGCCGCCTGAGCAGCTTTCGCTGCACGCTCTTCACCCTGCGCACGACCCATACCCATCATAGACATTCCCATGCCAGACATCGTCGTACGAACATCCGCAAAGTCAACGTTGATCAGACCCGGACGGGTGATCAACTCTGCAATGCCCTGAACAGCATTCAGCAGCACATTATTGGCTTCTTTAAATGCGTCCAGCAAAGAAACATTCTTACCTAATGAGGTCAATAACTTCTGGTTAGGAATTGTGATCAGCGAGTCAACATATTTACCTAACTCCTGAATACCCGCATCCGCTGCACGCATACGCTTAGGCCCTTCAAACGGAAACGGCTTGGTTACAACCGCTACTGTCAGAATACCCAAATCACGTGCAATCTCAGCAACAACTGGTGCTGCACCGGTACCGGTACCACCACCCATACCGGCGGTAATAAACAGCATATCTGAACCACTAATCAGTTCTTTAATACGCTCACGATCTTCTAAAGCAGCTTCGCGACCCACTTCAGGATTAGCACCGGCACCCAGTCCCTTCGTTAGTGCGCTACCCAGCTGCAGAAGAGTTTTAATGCCAGTACCCTGCAGAGCCTGCGCATCAGTATTAGCGCAAATGTACTCGACACCTTCAATGCCGGACTCCAGCATATTGATGACAGCGTTGCCGCCACCACCACCAACGCCGACCACCTTAATGACAGCGCCATTATCAATGTTATCCATTAGTTCAAACATGCCCGTTTATCTCCGTTACTTAACGACTATTAAAAATTTCCATTAAACCAATTTTTGATCCGATCCCATAAACTCTCCGTATCCACCGGAGAGCTAAACGACCGTGTTTCACCATAAGCCTGCTGTGCAATCCCGTACAGCAGAAGACCTACCCCTGTAGAATGGATAGGGTTTTGCACTTCACCGCGCAATCCACCAATATCACGCGGCATACCAATACGAACCGGCATATGAAAAACCTCTTCTGCCAGCTCAACAACACCTTTCATTTTTGAGGTACCACCTGTCAGCACAATACCTGCACCAATCCGTTCCTCATAACCACTGCGCCGCAACTCCTGCAGCACCAATGAAAACAATTCTTCATAGCGTGGCTCAATCACTGAAGCCAACGTCTGAGTAGACAAGCTGCGGGCCTCTCGTTCCCCAACCCCCGGAACCTCAACAAACGCTTCCTGCTCTACTAACTGACGTAAAGCAGAACCGTGTTTTACCTTAATCGTTTCTGCATGTGGCGTTGGCGTTCTGACTGCTACCGCAATATCATTAGTTACCTGATCCCCGGCAATAGGAATCACTGCTGTATGATGGATAGAGCCATTCAGGAACACTGCTATATCACTGGTTCCACCACCAATATCAACCAGACATACACCCAGTTCTTTTTCATCCTCCTCCAGCACGGCGTAACTGGAAGCCACCTGCTCCAGAATGATATCCTCAACCCTGAGTCCGCATCGCTCCACACATTTGACAATATTTTGTGCTGCACTATGAGCTGCTGTAACCAGATGAACACGCGCTTCAAGGCGCACACCTGACATACCAACCGGTTCACGAATACCTTCCTGCTGATCAATGACGTATTCCTGTGGCAAAACATGTAAAATCCGCTGATCAGCCGGAATCGCTACAGCACGCGCTGCATCCATTACCCGATCCACATCGAAAGGGGTTACCTCCTTGTCCTTGATTGCCACAATCCCATGCGAGTTCAGACTACGAACATGGCTCCCGGCAATACCCACATAAACCGACTCAATCTGCAAGCCGGACATCAGCTCAGCCTCTTCCACTGCACGCTGAATAGACTGAATGGTGGATTCAATATTTACCACCACACCTTTCTTCAATCCACGTGAGGGGTAAGAACCAATACCGATGACTTCAAGGCGACCTTCATCCGTGACCTCGCCAACCATCGCGACAACTTTCGAGGTTCCTATATCCAGCGCTACAATCGTACCTTGCTCAGTTTTTTTCGACATACTTAGCTCCCGCGATTCCCCAGAGTCTGACTCCGGGAACTGATCGCTCCGGCCCCTTCAGAGCCACGCTTCCATTCAATTGCAAAACCATTGGTATAACGCAGATCTACCGTGCGAATATCACTAAATCTTTGTCGCAACTCCTGCATATACCCCACTCTGAAACGCTTGATACGTTTTTCCTGTTCTTTTCGCCCAATGATAACGTCCTGCCCATCATTCAACTTCATCCGCCATGAGCCATTATCATTCTCTGTCAACTCAACAATTTTAATCCCCAGCCCCCGTAACGCTTTTGACACGGCAACAAATCGTTCAGCCATTTCACGCCCATTGTTTTTTGGGCTGTAAATCATCGGAAACTCCCCCAGCTTTTCTGGTAATTCAGCTGGAAAAATCTCACCAAACTGATTCAACAACTGCTTATCTCCCCAGAAAGCAATAGGCAGTTGCTCTTCGACATTCAAAAATAACTCATCCGGCCAGGCTTTCCGCAAACTCACCGCTCTTATCCATGGATGACGCTCTAACTCCTGCTCCAGTGCGACCTCATCCAGCAAATACAAATTTGTCTGTACAAAAGGCTCAATAAGCGCCTGCAACTCTTCTCTGTCCAGATAACGAAACTCACTTTGCCAATCAACTCTATGAATCGGCAAATTATTTGGATTATTTATCCAGACCACCGACCATAAAGCAGCACCACCCAGAACCATCAATAGTGCAGCACCGGCAAGCCAGTTCAACGCAACCGGTGTTAACGTCAGCGACAATGGCTGCCTTCTGACCTGGGATTGTCGGCGAACAGGGCGTTTTTTAGTTGCACCACCCGTTTTATTTGCAGGACGTCGTGAAGCCGATTGCTTACGAAACATCGTTTTCTTAGCAGCAGATGAAGACTTCGCAGATGATGCAGCAGGCTTTTTCCGTGCAGCAGGCCTTGCTGAAACTTTCTGCGTTGACTTTTGAGTCTGTGCACGTGCTGACATTACAATGTTGTCCCCAGAATTTTCACCACCAAATCACTAAAGCTGAGGCCAACAGCCTCTGCCGCCTTCGGTGTCAGGCTATGATCTGTCATTCCCGGATTAGTATTCAGCTCAATTAGCCAGTTACGTCCATCATTGTCACGCATAACATCAATTCGTCCCCAACTACTACCCCCCAAAACAGCAAATGCCTCAAGGGCAAGTTGTTGCATTGCCTCCTCTTCGGGAGCCTCTAAACCACATGGGCAATGATATTGTGTCTGATCAGAAAGGTACTTTGCCTCATAATCATAAATTTCACCTTCCGGCTGAATACGAATTGCCGGCAGCAACTCGCCATCCAGAACGGAGATAGTGTATTCAGCCCCGACTATCCATTGCTCAGCCATAACTAGCGAATCAGACTGAAGCGCTAATTCATAAGCAGGCAGCAATTCCTCTACGGCGCTCACTTTACTAATACCAACGCTGGAACCTTCCCTGGCCGGCTTCACAGCCAGCGGTAACCCCAACTCAGCTACAACTTCAGCAAAATCAGTTTCGGGGGTTAAAATCTTGTATTTTGGAGTCGGCAACCCTGCTCCAAGCCAAATCCTTTTCGTGGTTAACTTGTCCATACTAACTGCAGAAGCCATTACCCCACAGCCAGTATACGGAATACCCATTAGTTCAAGCGCCCCCTGAAGAACACCATCTTCACCCACCCTACCGTGTAAGATATTAAATACGCGATCAAAGTTACCTTCATGCAGGACTGTTAAAATATCTGCATCAACATCAATCCCATGCGCATCAACCCCGGCATCCAATAAACCCTGCAAAACCGCTGCGCCACTATTCAGCGAAACTTCACGCTCAGCAGTCATCCCGCCATATAAAACGGCAACACGACCAAAACGATTCACATCCGGATTCATGCCGCACCACCTCCGGTGATCGATAGCTCTTCAGGCAAACTCGCCGCCAGACCACCAACGCTTCCTGCCCCCTGCGTCAGGACAACATCGCCATCCTGCAAAATATTACGCAGTACAGCAGGAACGTCCTCAACCTCCGTCACAAAAATCGGATCAACCTTGCCACGAACCCGAATTGCTCTGGCAAGCGCACGACCATCAGCTCCGGCAATAGGCTGCTCATTAGCCGCATATACGTCCATCAACACCAATACATCAACCTCAGAAAGCACCTGTGCGAAATCTTCGAATAAATCACGGGTACGGGTATAACGGTGGGGCTGAAAGACCTGTAGCAAACGACGATCAGGCCAGGCACTTCTTGCCGCCTGCAACGTCGCAGCCATCTCAGTTGGGTGGTGACCATAATCATCAACTAACAAGGCTTTACCCTTACCAAAGTCAATTTCACCATGCAGCTGGAAGCGCCGCCCAATACCCTCAAATTCACGCAATGCCTTCAAAATAGATTCATCACTAACATCCAGCTCTGTCGCTACTGCTATCGCTGCTAACGCATTCAGTACATTATGCTCACCGGGCAAATTCAAAGTGACATCCAGGGTACGGCCATCGCTGGCATACTCAAGACGAAAATGACTTTGTGAACCGTCATAACGTACATTTGTTGCTCTGATATCTGCCGGATTTTCAATCCCGTATGTAACCACCGGGCGATTCACATCCTGCATGATGGAACGGATATGCTCATCATCAATACACAATACTGCCAAGCCATAAAATGGCAGGTTATGCAGGAAATCCACGAAGGTATTTTTTAGTACATTAAAGTCACCATCATAGGTAGAGAGGTGATCAGCATCGATATTAGTCACAATCGAAATCATCGGCTGTAAATGCATGAAAGAAGCATCACTTTCATCAGCTTCAGCAACCAGATACTCACCTTCCCCTAACTTTGAGTTACGGGCCGAACTCAATAGTTTTCCACCGATAACATAGGTTGGATCTAAACCACCCTCAAGCAATAAGCTTGTCGTTAAACTGGTAGTCGTCGTCTTTCCATGTGTACCAGCTACAGCAATACCGTGGCGAAAACGCATCAGCTCAGCCAGCATTTCCGCCCGTTTGATAATCGGCATACGCTGCTCACGAGCCGCCTGAATTTCAGGATTCGTCTCATCAATCGCCGTTGATACAACAATAACATCCGCACCATTCACCTGTTCTGCAGCATGGCCTTTAAAAACCAGCACACCCTGGTCTTTCAGGCGCTGAGTCATCGCATTTTCTGCAAGATCAGAACCTGTGACTTCATACCCCAGATTAGCAACCACCTCAGCAATCCCGCCCATACCTGCACCGCCGATGCCTACAAAGTGCACCTGATTAATGCGCTTACGGGCCAGATGATCATTCCCTGCTCTCATAGCTACCCCTGTCCTCTATCAAAGTTGTATCCGGCATATTCTGCACAAATTGCTGCCACATGCTGTGTGGCATCAGGTCTTGCTAATTCACGGGCAGCCACTCCCATCTTGACCAACTGACCACGATTAGCACATAAGTCACTTAATATCTGAGCCAGCTTTTCCGGACTTAAATCACGTTGCTGCACCATAATCGCGGCACCGTTTTCAACCAGATAAGCACCATTCGCTGTCTGATGATCATCAACAGCATAAGGGAAGGGCACCAAAACAGCTGCCAGACCAGCCGCAGCCACTTCTGCAATGGTCAACGCACCGGCCCGGCAAATAATTAAGTCGGCCCATCCATAGGCCTCAGCCATATCCACTATGAAAGCGGTAACGTCAGCTTCCACTGCCGACTCGTTATAGTGTTTTTGCGCCAGTTCAATATTTCGTTTGCCGGCCTGATGTCTGATCAGTGGACGCTGGTTTTCCGGCAATCGTGCCAGTGCCCGCGGAACGATTTCATTAAGTGCCGCAGCTCCCAGACTTCCACCGATCACCAGCACACGTACCGGCGCACCATCCCGATCTGCCAAACGCTCAAGTGGGGAAGGCAATGCAGCAATATCTGTGCGTACAGGATTACCTGTCGCCTGAACCTTATCCGTTTTAATAAAAGTATCCGGAAAACCTTCCAGTACCCGACGACTTACTTTAGATAACAGTTTATTCGTTAAGCCCGGCACAGCATTTTGCTCATGAATAATAACCGGCTTCCCCATTAAGGCCGCAACCAGGCCTCCGGGGCCAGCAACAAAGCCCCCCATCCCCAAAACTGCCACCGGCTTATGCACAAGCATAATTTTGACCGACTGAACAAGGGCCATCAGCAACTTAAACGGGGCCACCAACAATGTCTTCCAGCCTTTACCTCTTAAGCCGGTAATTGTTAACCAGGCCATATCAATACCGGCTTCCGGAATCACCTTTGCCTCCAGACCTGCCTGTGTTCCCATCCAGACAACAGGGATATCCTGCGCCATTAATGCACGAGCCACTGCCAACCCCGGGTAAACATGCCCGCCTGTACCACCTGCTGTAATCAGAACCGGACGCTTAACTGCCATTAGCTGCCCTCCGTTTCCTGACCATAACCTTTGCTTTCTTCTTTTTCGTTGCATGGGGAGAGCCAAATATGCTGATCTGCGTATCACGATGCACACGCATTAGCAAAGCCATGGATACCAGCGTCATCAACAAGCTACTGCCGCCATAGCTAATCAATGGCAGGGTAAGACCTTTTGGTGGCAAAACCGCCAGATTAACCCCCACATGCAAAATCACCTGAAATCCCATCCAGAAGCCAATACCATAGGCAACATAAGCGCCAAAGTGCTGCCCCTGTTTATCAGCGCGAAAACCAATCACAAACGCGCGATAAACTAACCAGCCAAAAAGTGCGAGAACGACAACCATGCCAACAAAGCCAAACTCTTCCGCTAATACGGCAAAGATAAAGTCATTGTGCGCTTCGGGCAGATAAAACAGTTTTTGTACTCCGGCACCCAATCCGTTTCCAAACCAACCGCCGTCACCAATAGATATCAAAGCATGCACTGTCTGATAGCCTTTACCCAACTCATACTTCCAGGGATTCCACCAGGCCTCCAGTCGCGCTGCACGATACCCCATCATTGCTAACGGGATCATGATAATCACCGCACCGATGAACAACAGCCCCAGACGCTTCAGTGCCACACCACCAAGGAACAACATCGCCAGGCCAACAGTAATCACAATGACTGTTGAGCCGAAATCAGGCTCCAGAATCAGCAAGCCACCAATAAGGCCCAGTACAATCAAAGGAATGACCAAAGGTTGATAAGAGGGGGAAGTCGCCAGATTCTTACCATGGCGCACCAGATAACCCGCAAGGTATAAAATCATGATCAACTTGATCATTTCTGAAACCTGTATCGAGATCACCCCCAGATTTAACCAGCGACGGCTACCTTTAACTTCTGTACCAATGCCGGGAATTAATACAGCCAACAATAACAACAAGACAATTGGCAACAGTTTCACACCCATGCTTTGCCAGAAATTCAACCGAATCTGATACATACCAAGAGCAAGCAAGCCACCAAGACAAATAAAAGCAATCTGACGATACAAATAATGATAGGCGTTACCATATTGACGCTCAGCAACCCAAAGGGATGCCGACCCAAGCATAACAACACCGATACCAATCAGCGCCAGCAACGCCAGCAGCAAATCGCGATCAACGTAACGCGACCAGTCAATAGATTCAAAGCTTACCGGAGTCATGACAGCACTCGCTTTCATGCTGCTAACCTCCGTACTGTTTCAGTAAAAACTTCGCCCCGTCGGATATAGTTTTCAAACATATCAAAGCTGGCACAGGCTGGCGATAGCAGTACATTGTCACCGGGCTGTGCAAAATCAGCAGCCAGCCGCACAGCATCATTCATATCAACAGCACGGCACGAAGGTGTATCTGCTGTCACCACTCGGGCAATTTCATCTGCATCCTCACCAATCAATACGACAGCACGCGCATGATCACGAATTGCAGCACGCAATGGAGCAAAATCGGCCCCTTTGCCCTGGCCACCGGCTATTAACACGGTTTTGCCAGGCAAGCCTTGCAATGCTGCCAGTGTTGCGCCGACATTTGTGCCCTTTGAGTCGTTAAACCAGTTCACACCTTCATGTTCAAATACCCATTCTGTGCGATGTGGCAAACCTTTGAATGAACAAATAGCAGTTAACATGGCCGCTTCAGGCAAACCAACAGCACTTCCCAAAGCGAGTGCTGCCAACGCATTAACAATATTGTGATCACCTAGCAGACGCATGGCATTAACCGGCATGAGGCAACGTTGCCCCTGAGCTAAATAACGCTCTCCCTCCTTATTTAACACACAGAAGTTTTCTGCATCTGCTGACAAACCAAAACTGGAGACTGATGTTAATGTGTTACCTAATACCATCACCTCAGCATCATCACGATTTAATAAAGCATGTTCACAGTTCTGATAGATAACCGCTTTTGCTGCAATATAATCTGCAAAACTGTCATAGCGATCCATATGGTCTTCACAGACATTCAGCACAGTAGCGACTCTGGCCTTTAATGAATAAGTCGTTTCTAATTGAAAACTCGACAATTCCATCACATATAAATCAGGCACTGGCTCAGTCAACGCATCCAGCACAAACCAGCCAATATTTCCTATGGCATAACAGCGAAGACCAGCAGCATGTGCCATTTCTTCAACCAGTTTAGTAACGCTGCTTTTACCGTTTGAGCCAGTAATCGCCACAATAGGTGCTTTTGCTTTACGGGCAAACAGCTCAATATCGCCAATAATTTCAGCACCACGTTTTTTGGCCGCTAAAACCTGAGGTGTTGACACAGCAACGCCAGGACTAACAACTAAACACTTAGCCGTTTCAAAAAATACTGTCTCAAAATCTCCGAAATGGCAGGGGGCGTTCGGAAACTCACGCTGTAGATCCTGCATTCCCGGTGGGTTTGCACGACTATCGACAACAGCAAATGACTTCCCCTCCCGCCCCATAAAACGGGCAACAGACAACCCCGTTGGCCCAAGGCCAACAATCAGTGTATCCGGGTTGTGTGCTGCTTTTGCCATCGTCTTAACGCACCTTCAGTGTTGCCAGGCCAACCATGACCAACACCACTGTAATAATCCAGAAACGAACAATCACCTTGGGCTCAGGCCAGCCTTTCTTCTCATAATGGTGATGCAGAGGAGCCATACGGAAAATACGTTTTCCACCACTGGCCTTGAAATAGCCCACCTGCAAAATAACTGACAGGGTTTCCAGAACAAATACCCCTCCCATAATCGCCAGCACCACTTCCTGACGCACAACAACTGCAACAATTCCAAGCGCGGCACCCAGAGCCAAAGCACCAACATCCCCCATAAATACCTGTGCGGGATAAGTGTTAAACCAGAGGAAACCCAATCCGGCACCAAAAATTGCCGCACAAAAAACAACAACCTCACCGGCACCAGATACTTTAGGAACACCCAGATAATCAGCAATCACAGCGTGGCCACTCACATAAGCGAAAACGCCTAACCCACCTGCGACCAGAATTGTGGGCATAATCGCCAGACCATCCAGACCGTCCGTTAAGTTAACCGCGTTACTCGCCCCAACGACTACCAAATACACCCAGGGAATAAAGAACCAGCCAAGATTAATGTGGGCCTCTTTAATAATGGGAAGGTATAACGTCACTTCAGTTTCGCCCGGAGCACTCAGAAATAGATAAAATGCGGCCGCGAAACCTACCAGGCTCAAGCCAACATATTTTTGCCGGGCAGTTAACCCGAGATTCTGCTGCCGTTTCAGTTTAAGGTAATCATCTAAACCACCAACAAGCCCAAAACCCAGCGTGACACCCAATACCACCCAGGTATAGCGGTTAGTCAGATCAGCCCACAGCAGCGTAGAGACCGCGATAGCCATCAAAATCAGAACGCCCCCCATCGTTGGCGTACCCGCTTTAACCATGTGGCTTTCCGGCCCTTCTTCACGGATATACTGACCAATTTTGAGCCGGGTTAACATCTGAATCATCGCCGGGCCAAACCACAGAGCGATAAATAGTGCCGTAACAACCCCCATAATCGCGCGCAGTGTCAGGTACTGGAAAACATTCAAAGCACTGATATACTGACTTAGAAAATCAAACAACAGCACTAACATGTCGCAACCTCCGGCACATTAACCAGGGCATCCACCACACGTTCCATTCGTGCACTACGAGAACCTTTTATCAGCACACAAACCCCCGCATGAAGCTCTAATGTATCCAGCGAGCACAAGAGTTCATCCATGTCCTGACATGCCACACCTCCGGCACCAAATGCAGCACAGGCATGCGCACTCATTTCACCAACACCATACAACGCATCAATGCCTAATTCTGCAGCCTGTCGGCCGATTTCTGCGTGCAACTCAACACCATCATTTCCCAACTCCCCCATATCACCCAGCACAAATAATTTCCTTTTCTGTTGTTGTGCCAATACCCGTAGCGCCGCTAATGTAGAAGTAGGGTTTGCATTATAAGTATCATCAATAACCAGCTCACCACGCCTCCCTTCTACAGGGCACAAACGTCCTTTCACCGCCTCTAATTTTTCCAAGCCTCGCTTAACAGCCGTCAATTCAATACCCAGTGGCAAAACTGCTGCTGTTGCCGCCAAAGCATTCATTGCATTGTGCAGACCTAATAAAGGCAACTTCACCTTTACGACCTCGCCCAAATAATGAATAGCTAATTGATTGTTATTTTCCACAATACCCTGAATGTCGGCAGATGCATTAGTCATACCAAAACTCAGCACACGCCGTGCCTTATTCAGCTCTTGCCAATACGCAAAGTAATCATCATCTGCATTCAAAATGGCGACCCCCTCACTATTTAGGGAAGAGAAAATTTCTCCCTTAGCTTTGGCCACACCAGCGATATCACCAAAACCTTCCAAATGTGCAGCACCGGCATTATTCAGCACAGCGACATTAGGCTTAGCAACATGAGTCAGATAATCGATTTCGCCAAAATGATTTGCCCCCATTTCAATCACAGCGAACTGATGTTGCCCGGGCCGCAATTCAAATAAGGTCAGCGGAACACCTAAATCGTTATTCAAATTACCTTTGGTAGCATGAGTACTGCCGCATTCAGACAAAATGGCAGTCAGCATTTCTTTTAATGTGGTTTTTCCATTACTGCCGGTTAATGCAATTAATGGCCCCGAAAAACAATTCCGCCATGCAGTTGCCAATTTGCCCATGGCAAGACGCACATCTTTAACAACAACCTGTGGAATTTGTTCTTCTAACGGCCTTTCAACCAATGCGGCACTGGCCTTTCCCGCCACATCCTTAACAAAGTCATGCGCATCAAAATGCTCACCTTTCAAGGCGACAAAAAGATCACCAGCACCCACACAGCGAGAGTCGCGCTCTACACGCTCAATATTAGTTTCCTGGGCACTCTTAGCACTGATACCCATCAAGGTGCCGCCACACATATCTGCCAACTCGAATAGCGACAACCAGCTCATACTGCACACTCCTGCAGCGCTGCACGCGCCTGCTCCCGATCATCAAAAGGTCGGTTTTCCTGATTGACAATCTGTACAGTTTCATGGCCCTTACCGGCAATTAACACCGTGTCACCTGACTGCGCCTGATGTATTGCATGGTGGATTGCAATGGCTCGATCATGCTCAAAATAAATTTGCCCCGGCTTTTCAAACCCCTTACGGATATCTAAAAAAATCCGCTCCGGATCTTCAGTGCGGGGATTATCATCAGTAACAATAACCTGATCAGCCACCTGTTCTGCCACACGAGCCATCAGCGGGCGCTTACCAGCATCACGATCACCACCACAGCCAAAGACACAAATCAACTGTTTGCGGGTATGCACCCGGACAGCGCTCAACACAGAAGATAACGCTCCGGAAGTATGGGCATAATCAACCACTGTCAGTAAATCTTTATTCACTCCATTGACAGAAACACGCTCCATCCGCCCTGGTACCGTATTGACAGTTTTAATAGCTTTCAGTGCAACACCCAGTTCATACCCCTGTATTAATAATACAGCCAGTGTCGCTAACAAATTATCCAGGTTAAACCGGCCCAGCACAGACACTGTTAACTCACCAGCACCCCATCCTGATGTTAGCTTTGCCTGGATACCGTTATGATCAAATACAGCGTTAGTTGCAACGATACTCCCGACAGGATAATCAGCAGCATCTCCAACGCCATAGCCAACTACCTGACAACCAGCATTACCTAACTCTTCAGCTAACCGCCTACCAAAATCATCATCCAGATTCAGCACAACTGCTTTTAGATCCGGCCAAAAAAACAACTTCCGCTTAGCTTCGGCATAAGCTTCTTCCGTCACATGGTAATCAAGGTGGTCGCGCGTCAAATTAGTTAATACCGCAATATCAAAATCAACCGCATTCACTCTTCCCTGGTCTAATGCATGTGAAGAGACTTCCATCGCAACCGCTGACAAACCTGTAGCATGAAGCTCCTGCAAATTCGCATGTACATTAATCACATCAGGTGTTGTATGTGTTGTCGGCTGTAAGTTACCCGGACGGCCAATACCAATCGTGCCAATAACCGCTGATGGCTTGTTCAATGCCTGCAAAGCTTCAGCAATAAAATGTGTCACAGAAGTTTTACCGTCAGTGCCGGTAACACCGATCACATCCATTTTCTGTGAAGGAAAGTTGTAAAATTCTGCAGCGATATTGCCAAGCTGAACACCAAGATTATTAACAGCCAGCACAGGAACCGTAAGATCAGGAGGCTCTATGCCCTCAGCAGGTTCATACAGAACAACCACAGCCCCCGAATCCACTGCAGTTTTTGCATAAACCAGCCCATGTTGACGGGTACCCTGCAGAGCAACAAAGGCCATACCAGATTTAATTTGCCGATTGTCTAAAGCAAGACCAGATACCTTCATTTCTGAAATGGCATCTGGTAACTGCACAGGCAACAGCTCACTTAGAAGCCTCATGTCGCACCCCCTGCGACAGCTGATTTTTCAGCCTGTTGTAATTCTGGCAAATCATCCGGCGGTATATCCAGCAAGCGCAGAGACTCAGCCATAACCTTGGCAAATACTGGTGCTGCTGCACGTCCACCACTGTCATCAATTTTTGGCTCATCAATTTGTACAGCCACTACTAAGCGGGGGCGACTTGCCGGAGCAACACCAACAAAACTGGTAAGGAATTTGTCTTTGCGGTATTTACCATTTATATATTTATATGCAGTGCCGGTTTTACCCGCGATGCGATAACCATCCACCATCGCCCGCTTACCCGTACCACCAATTTGAACCACAGACTCCATCATGCTTAATACAGCATTTGCCGTCTCACGAGCCATGACCTGCTGGCCACGTGGGGCTTTGTCACGCTTATAAACGGTCACTGGCATAAACTGACCTTCTGCTGCAAAAGGCGCATAAGCATGGGTGATCTGCAGTAAACTGGTAGAAAGACCATAACCATAGCCATGTGAAGCTCTGTCGACCTTACCCCAATCACTGTAATTTCCCAGCAGCCCTTGTGTTTCGCCAGATAAACCTGCATTTGGCACACGCCCAAAACCAACACGGTTCAAAAACATCCAGTGATCACGGGGATTCATCAGCAGCGCCACACGACTTGCCCCAACATTGCTGGATTTAGCCAGAATGGTAGACAACGAAATTGGCCCGTAATTTTTAGGATCACGCACAGTATATTTGCCAAATTTGATATGGCCCGGTGATGTATTGATCTCCACATTTGGCCCGATCACTCTCGACTCCAGCGCTGCAGCGATGGTGAGTGGCTTTAACGTTGAACCCGGCTCAAATTTATCTGTAACAGCACGATTCCGGTAGCGTCGCGCCTCAAGTTTCTTGCGGTTATTCGGGTTAAATGATGGCAGATTTGCCATTGCCAGAATTTCACCATTGTGCGCATCCAGAACCACAAGTGAACCAGCTTGAGCCTTAAGCTTAAACACCTGCGTTTTCAGCGCCTTATAAGCCATATATTGAATACGGCGATCAATACTCAGCCGCGCAGCTTGCCCCGGCACCATATCCTCAATACTTTCCACGTTCTCAATGATCCGGCGACGGCCATCCAGCACAACCCGCTTCTTACCATTACGGCCCGCGAGGTGTTGATCCATCGCCTTTTCGACGCCCTCGATTCCCTTGCCATCAGTGTCTGTCATCCCGATAACATGGCCGGAAGTCTCGGCTAACGGATAGAAACGCCGATACTCAGACTTACTGGAAATTCCCGGCAAGTCCAGATCGAGGATATCATCCACTACCTCAGGTGGCAGGTGGCGACCAAGGTATAAGAAATTACTATCCTGATTTGCCTCAATCCGCTCAATTAAACCGCCAGGCTCCATATCAAGAATTTCCTCAATATGGGCAAAACCTTTCTCAATTTTCTCAAACCGAGCCGTAGCCATATGGCTATCAGCAACCAACTGATCAGAAGCATCATCTCCTGCACGTTGGCGTGCAATATCGTACTCATCTCTTAACTCGCGGTAAGAGCGCAATAACCTGCCGGGATTTGAAAATAAGGACTTGACTGGCGAACTCACAGCCATTGGCTCGCCGTTACGATCAACAATCATACCGCGATATGCCGGAATACTAATGACTCTCGTTTGGCGTTGACCCGCTTTTTCCTGCAGCATTTCCTGCTGAAAAATCTCAAGCCAGATTGCCCGCAGCATCAACACACCGATCACACTGATCAGCGCCAGCATCAGGAAAAACCGTCTTCCCTGAAATACGGGTGATGTTGTTTTACGACGCTTCATTCTCGGACAATCCTGATTTTATCAGCTGAGGGTTTTTGCATTCCAAGTTCACGTTTTGCACTTCTTTCTACGTAGACCTGATTCAGACGCGTACTATATTCAAGTGTCAAACGACTCCAGTTCGCATTCAATTCATCGCGTTTTTTTTCCAGTTGCTGAAAATCAACAAACAACTGCCGGGCATAATGCCGGTTAGCAACAACAGTTAACGCCAGTACAATAACCAGCACATAAAGTACTGATAGGCTTCCTGCCTGCCACCGATCCATATCAATTGACAGCCTTATTCATTTCAGCCACGCGCATAACAGCACTGCGGGAACGAACATTAGCTTCGACTTCATCTGCTGATGCCTTCACTGCCTTACTCACTAAGCGCATTCTGGCCTGTGCATCGACATCCATGACAGGCAATCCTTTCGGTAAACGGGGAGGCTTAGACATATCACGCATAAAATGCTTCACGATGCGATCTTCCAGAGAATGAAAACTAATCACCACCAAACGCCCTTCCGGCGCAAGATGATTAGCAGCACTCTGCAGACACTCCTGAATATCTTCCAATTCCTGGTTCACCTTTATTCGAATCGCCTGAAAACTTCTTGTTGCAGGATGTTTTCCGGGTTCTTTTTTCGGTACGGACTGAGCAATCAACTCAGCAAGCTCCAACGTAGTTTTTAACTGCCCTTCCGCACATCTGAGGTTTATGGCACGGGCAATCCGTTTGGCAAAACGCTCTTCACCATACCGCCAAAGTACATCAGCGATCTCTTTTTCACCGGCATGTTGCAACCACTGGCGGGCACTTTCACCCTGATCCGGATTCATACGCATGTCCAAAGCACCATCACGCATAAAACTGAATCCACGCTGCGCATCATCAAGCTGAGGTGATGACACACCCAGATCAAGCAACAAACCATCGATTCCGCCCGTAATTCCTGTTACTGACAGCGCAGTAGGAAAATCACGAAACGAACCTTGCCAGGCACTAACACGTTTATCCGAGTAATACTTTGCTCTGGCATCCGCAATCGCCTCAGGGTCTTTGTCAATGACAATTAATCGCCCATCATCACCCAGTTGCGATAAAATTTTTGCCGAATGCCCGCCGCGACCATAAGTACCATCCACATAAACGCCCGATGGCTTAATATTCAAAGCGGCGACAGCTTCGGCAAGCAAAACTGTTTCATGTTGTAAAGCAGCGCACATTACATTGAGACCTGGCCTAAAATATCACCGGCCTCATCATCGTCCTGTGCTTCCTGCAGCCAGACTTCTCTGGCGTTATGCCAAACATCGGCATCCCATAATTCAAATTTAGTGGCCTGGCCAACTAATACGGCCTTTTTCCCCAAACCTGCGTATTCACGCAACGGAGCGGGTAGCAATATGCGCCCCTGTCCATCCAGTTCAAGTTCAGAAGCATGTCCCAGAATCAATCGCTGCATATTACGTACCCGCCGATTCATATTGGGCAGCCCCATTAATGTACGCTCAACCTTTTCCCACTGATCCATTGGATATACCAACAGACATTTATCCGAATGATCAACCGTTATAACAATTTGTCCAAGCGCACTTTCCGTAATGGCATCACGATACTTTGCAGGCATAGACAGCCGACCTTTCGCATCGATAGATATATTTGAGATGCCACGAAACATTGGGTTTTTAGCTAATTCACCTCTAAATTCCACTTAAAGACAAAATTAACCACTTCCTTCCACTTTTCTCCACTAATAAAGCGATAATAGAAACTCTCCCCCACCCTGTCAACGAAATAGCAAAAAAACCCCTTAAACAGCAGCAACTTGCCGATAAATGAGCAAGCACTTTATTAAAAAAAAACTTATAAGGATTTAGAATCAAGACACTAATAACTTAATCTGATATTTTACTTTAGATAAACAAGTTAAGTTATTGATAAATTGAATTAAGAGAAGAAAATAGCCGATCTGTAAGCCGGGTTCTGTCGAGGACAATCATTCATCTACGGCATATGTCACCACATACCTTTAGCAACCTACCCGAATGCAGCGCGGGTCACGCCAACGCATTCCTATTTGGTCTTGCTCCGGACGGGGTTTACCCTGCCACAACTGTTGCCAATTGCGCGGTGCGCTCTTACCGCACCATTTCACCCTTACCAGTCTATTCAATTACTGAAAATTCCGGCGGTATATTTTCTGTGGCACTTTCCGTCAGCTTGCGCTGCCCAGGCGTTACCTGGCGTCCTACCCTATGGAGCCCGGACTTTCCTCCCC
>JBMZDK010000026.1:0-24913 GCA_049614265.1 Thiolinea sp. | reverse complement strand
ACAACAGCACTGGAGGCATCCCAGCTCAGATAAACCTTTTCATCCCAGTCCACCAGATGTTCCCCGGATTTAGGACGCGTCTGGTTTGGGTGGGTGACATCAATCACCTTGCCATTATCCAGTTCGATTTTGTAATTCGATAAGCGTCCGAGGTACCCAATATCATCCACCGTTCCGGTCAGCTGATTTGGCCCGGCTTCGGCGTGAGGCTCTTTTGAAATCTTGATCTTTTCCGGGCGCACGGCTACCCAGACTTTGGCATTGAGCTGAATATCTGAGCCGTGGTCAATGTAAAATAGTAGATTATCATCGCGGACAGAGCGTACTATTACATGGTCGCTCCCATTTTCAACAACGTGGCCCTGAAAAATATTAGCCGAGCCGATAAAATTGGCGACAAAACGACTGTCCGGTGTTTCGTAAATTTCGGTCGGTGTTCCGGTTTGAATAAATTTGCCTTTATCCATGACCGCAATACGGGTGGATAGCGTCATGGCTTCTTCCTGGTCGTGAGTAACCACGATGAAAGTCACGCCGAGCTTATCCTGAATATTCATCAGCTCATATTGCGTGTGTTCCCGCAGGCGTTTATCCAGCGCGGCCAGTGGTTCATCAAGCAGTAATACCTTCGGCTGTTTTACCAGCGCCCGGGCCAGTGCTACCCGCTGCCGTTGTCCACCAGACAGCTGATTGGGTTTGCGTTTAGAGAATTGCCCTAATTCAACCAGCTCAATAATCTCTGCTACCTTTTGTTTGATCTCAGCTTTAGGCAGGCCATCACGTTTCAAACCATAGGCAATATTTTTTTCAACCGTCATGTGGGGAAAGAGGGCGTATGACTGAAACATCATATTCACTGGTCTGGCATAAGCCGGAATGTCATTGACTTCTTCGCCATCAATAAAAATACTGCCCGAAGTTGGTGTTTCAAACCCGGCGAGCATACGCAGCAATGTACTTTTGCCACAGCCGGAACCACCTAACAGGCAAAACAGCTCGCCTTTGTAAATATCCAGATCAACATTATCCACAGCCACGAAATCGCCAAAACGTTTTTGTACGCTACGGATTTTGATGAAAGGTTCCTGTTCGGGATCTAACCAGGGGCGGTGGGTAAAATTATCGCTTGTGGACATTGATGCTTTCTCGATTCAGGACAGAAGATGACCGGAATGTCATACTTCGGAATCTCCCCTTCCCAGCCCTCTGGCAGAGGGTGGAAAGGAGAGGGTCTTGCAAAGTGCGTTTAAGTATTTTTGGTGGTGAAAATCACCGGTTAATACTTATTCAGCACTCTTGAAGTTAGTCCACGCCCGTGTTCTGGCGCGTTCTATTTTCTTCGGTAATACCGCCAGCGTATACATCTTCGCGACCTGTTCATCGGAAGGATAAGCTGCTTTACTACTGGTGACTTCTTTATCCACTAAATCAAAAGCGTCTTTGTTAGCATTGGCATACCAGGTGAGGTTGGTATCGCCAGCAGCAACTTCCGGACGCATCATGTAGTTAAGAAACTTGTAAGCATTTTCGACATTTTTAGCGTCAGCAGGAATAATCCAGCCATCAGTCCAGAAATTAGCTTTGCCTTCACCAGGTGGTAAGAAGAAGTCGAGTATTACACCTGTATCCGCTTCTTTCGCGCCGGACATCGCCAGCAGGCCATCCGGCCCCCAGGTCACTGCGACACAAAACTCCTTTTGTGGCATACGCTGGTAAGCATAATTATCAAATGTCTTGATATAAGGACGGATCTTTTTCAGCATCTCTTCGGCTTTTTTATAGTCGTCCTTATTGGTTGTGTTGGGATCTAAACCCAGGTGGGTCAGCGCCATTGGCATAATGTCGGTCGGTGAATCGAGGAAGGCAACGCCGCACTTGGACAGCTTTTCCATGTGTTCAGGATTGAAGACCATGTCCATGGAGCCAATCGGCGCATCGGGATGAACACTTTTCACCAGTTCCTCGTTATAGGTAACACCATGCGTGCCCCACATGTACGGGATAATATGCTTATTGCCCGGATCCCACAGTGCATCCAGCTGTCCCATAACGTCTTCACGCATATGCTTCAGGTTTGGCAGTTTTTCGTGATCCAGTGGCATCACAATATTTGCCGGAATCAGGCGGGCAATTTGTGCGGCAGAATGGCTTACCACATCATAGCCGGTGTTGCCTGCCAGTAGTTTAGTATCAATCGCCTCGACAGAATCGTAATTGTCGTAGGTTACTTTGATACCGAATTCTTTTTCGAAATTAGCGATGGTATTCTCGCCAATGTATTCCGCCCAGTTAGTGACGTTTAATGTACCTTCTGCCATTGCCGGGGTAGACAGCCCCAATGCAGCCGGAACCAGCATTAAACCAATAAGGGATTTAAGTTTCATATTTCTCCTCCAGAGTATTTGCCGCTGACGCAGCAGATAAAATATAGCCCGGATACAACAGTCCTCTGCTCAGTCTGCCGGGATGACCCGAAGACATGATACCACCCTGTTGTGATAGGCATGCGTGACAATTTTGCATAATGATCACATCAAGTCAATTTTTGTGATCACATTTACTGCGCTTGTGCCCAACAGGCCTTGTCGATATGTTGGCATGAAGTTTATCCTGTCGTTCTTCTGTTTCACTATCGGTCACTTATATGAAAAAACTTTGTTCCAGCGTTATGAAGTCCTGTGGCTGGCGGCTTAAAGGAGCCCATCATGTCCCGTGATCCACGCTACGATATTCTGTTTGAGCCATTGCAGATTGGCCCGGTTAAAACCAAAAATCGTTTCTATCAGGTGCCGCACTGCACAGGCATGGGCTGGCTGCGCCCGCATACCCTGGCGGCGATGCGTGAGGTGAAAGCGGAAGGCGGCTGGGGTGTGGTGTGTACGGAATATAACTCTATCCATCCGACTTCAGATGATCTGCCATACCCTTCAGCCTCCCTGTGGGATGATACCGATATCCGGACGCATGCGATGATGACGGAGAAAGTGCATGCCCATGGAGCGCTGGCCGGGGCGGAGCTGTGGGCGGGTGGGGCGCGCAGTACTAATCTGCTGACCAGGCTGACCCCGATTGATGTGGATAGTTTACCCAATCTGGCCGGTAATCCCTGCCAGACCCGGGCAATGGATAAAACTGATATCCGTAACTTACGCCGCTGGCACCGCAAAGCAGCCTTACGGGCGCGGGAGGCGGAGTTTGATATTGTTTATGTTTATGCCACGCATGGTTATCTGCTATCGCATTTTCTTGACCCGATAACTAATACCCGTAGCGATGAATACGGTGGATCGCTGATCAATCGTGTCCGGCTGATTCGTGAGCTGATTGAGGAAACCAAAGAGGCTGTTGGAGATCGTTGTGCTGTAGCGGTGCGTTTTGCAGCAGATGAAACGATTGGCGAAGATGGCGTGCCGGTTTATGGTGAGCGCCGCGAAATGTTTGAGATGCTGGCTGAGCTGCCGGATCTATGGGATATCAATATTGCAGATTATTCGCTGGAAATGGGCGGCTCACGCTTTACTAAAGAAGCCGCGCTGGAACCGTATATGGCGTTCGTAAAATCTGCGACCACCAAGCCTGTCGTGACAGTTGGGCGTTTTACTTCCCCGGATACCATGGCTAGCCAGATCCGGCGGGGTGTTACAGACTTGATTGGTGCAGCAAGACCGTCGATTGCTGATCCGTTTCTGCCTGCAAAAATTGAGAGTGGCGAAGTGGAGCAGATCCGGGAGTGTATCGGCTGTAATGTTTGTTATGCCGGAGATAGTCAGGGTATTCCGATTCGCTGTACCCAGAATCCAACCATGGGTGAGGAATGGCGTAAAGGCTGGCATCCGGAGCGGGTCACGGAGAAAGGTTCTGACAGTCGTGTGCTGGTTGTTGGCGGTGGGCCAGCGGGCCTGGAGGCGTCACTGACGCTGGCTAAACGGGGTTATCGGGTGATGTTAGCCGAAGCTGGCCGCGAGTTAGGCGGGCGTGTCTTACGCGAATCAGGGTTGCCGGGGCTGAGTGAATATATCCGGGTGCGTGATTACCGTGAACAGCGCTTACGCCAGATGACTAATGTGGATATTTTTCTCGATAATGCATTAACAGCAGATGATGTTTTAGCGCTGGGCGCAGAGGCAGAGCATGTGGTGCTGGCAACGGGTGCAAAATGGCGCAGCGATCATTTTAATGGTAAGACCTTTGCGTCGGTTTACATGCCTGATACGGAAACATCGGATTCAACAGCGCTGTTAACGCCGGATGACATTATGGATGGTGTTTTACCCGCCGGGCCGGTACTGGTGTTTGATGATGATAATTATTATATGGGCGGGGTGGTTGCTGAACGTCTGGTGCAGGCCGGACTTGAGGTAACTTTGTGTACACCTTCAGACAGTGTATCAGCCTGGGCACATCATACGGCGGAGCGCTGGCGGATACGGACACGGTTGATGAAGCTGGGCGTGAAAATTATTACAGCCCATAATCTGATAACATTCTCCGCCGGGGATCAGGAAGCCAGATTGCGTTGTGCGTATAGTGTTGAAGAGATGACGGTGCCGGTGGCTTCGGTCGTGATGGTGACACAGCGTAAACCCAATGATGCTTTGTATCAGTCACTCATACAGCAATGTGGTGGTGAAATAGAGCGTTTACCTTTTAGCCTGCAGCGGATTGGTGATTGTGAAGCACCCTCTATAGTCGCTGCAGCGGTTTATGCCGGACACCGGTATGCGCAGGAGCTGGATAGTCCGGTCGATATTGATGTGCCGTTGCGGCATGAGCGGGTTGATGTGCGCTGATAATATGGTGATTTGAGTGAGCATTAACTCTGGCAGATTAGGCGTGCTGACAGACGTGTTGTAATCAGGAGGTAAATTCTGTATCAGAACAATGCGTGATCAGCACTTTTATGCAAAACTACGATTTATCTGAAATTCAAACGCTACAAATTTCCGGGAGAACGCTTCATGGCTACAGCATCTGAATATAAAACACTGATCGTGGATGTGCGTGTTGACGGTGTTGCATGCATCACCATGTCACGACCGGATGTATTCAATGCTTTTGATGAAGCAATGATCGGCGAGCTTGATGCTGTATTTGATCAGCTGATTGCTGATGATTCAGTGCGGGTAATTGTGCTGGCTGGCTCAGGCAAACACTTCAGTGCCGGTGCTGATCTGAAATGGATGCAGCGGGCGAGTGAAGCATCAGTGGAATGGAATTTAGCTGATGCACGTCGTTTTGCCGCTATGTTGAGTAAAATTGATGCCTGCCCGAAACCCACTGTGGCTCGTGTTCAGGGAGCAGCGTTGGGAGGTGGTGTCGGTTTGGTGTGTGCCTGTGATATTGCTATTGTGGCTGAAAATGCCAGTTTCGCTGTGAGTGAAGCCCGCTTTGGTATTATTCCTTCTGTGATCGGGCCTTATCTGATTAACGCAGTTGGGCGCAGGCATGCGCGACGGTTGGCGCTGACCATGACGCGGATTCGGGCGGCTGAGGCGCTGAATATAGCGCTGGTGCATGAAGTAGTAGCACTGGATGAGCTTGATACTGCTGTTGATAAAACGGCAGCAGAATTACTTGCCGGTGGGCCACAGGCTCAACAGGAAATTAAAGCTTTATTTGCGCAGTTGGAAGTCGGGCCGGTTACCGAAGAGGTGCGTGAGCTGACCGCACAAACTATTAGTCGTGTGCGGGGTACGGATGAAGCCAGAGAAGGCTTTGCTGCATTCCTGGGGAAACGTCCGGCGAGCTGGGTACCTGCTCAGAGTTGATTTGCCTGCAAGTATCCGGAAGCCAGAGTGCTATACTGAGTTGATGCTTTCCCCGGCGTGAGCTTTGCTATTGTATTTGTTGGAGGTTAGCCGGATTCTGGAGTAGTGCATGGAAAAATCCCCGCCGCAAAATGGCTTCCTGATTCTTTTAGCCAGCATGTTGTTGATGGTTGTGCTGGGTTCTGTGCATGCTTTCTCTGTGTTTCTTGAGCCTCTGGAAACACAATTTCAAGCCTCCCGGTCTGCTGTTAGCCTGACTTATTCTTTTGCGCTGATGACGCTGACTGCAATGGTTCTGTTTGGGCATCGCTTATACGGCTTATTGCGTCCGGCGATGTTTATGGTTCTGGTTTGCCTGCTCGCAGCAGCGGGGGCAGGCCTGGCTGCAATTGCCGACCGGTTAAGCCTGGTGTGGCTGGGTTACAGTTTGTTGTTTGGTGCTGCTAATGGCCTGGGTTACGGTTATGCATTACAAATATCCGCCCAGGCGAATCCACAATACAAAGGCTTTGCTATGGGGTTAGTGACAGCCAGTTATGCCTTAGGCGCTGCTCTGGCACCCTGGCCACTTTCTGCAGCGCTTACCGCGTTTGGTTTTAGTGGCGCGATGTACACACTGGCTCTGGCATTGCTGGTGGTGCTGCCGCTGATTGCGGGTGCATTTGTCATCAGCAGGGCATCTTTAGCGTTACCTGAAAACGGGGAACAGCACAACACAAGTTATAGCCGCCTGCTGGTGTTGCAACTCTGGCTGGCCTATGGGCTGGCGGTTACTGCTGGTTTAATGGCGATAGGACATGCTACCGGTATTGCGCAAAAAGGAGGTGTTGACCCGGCGTGGATTCTGATCGCACCGATAGTACTGGCCATATTTAATATGGCAGGTAGCCTGTTAGGTGGCTGGATGTCAGATCGCTTTAGCGCCCGCCTGATACTAACCCTGTTGCCACTATTGTCAGCGCTGAGCTTACTGCTGTTATCGCAATGGCTAAGCGGGGAGGCAGTGTTGGCGGGTATCGCTGTAACCGGTTTTGCCTATGGGGCGATTATTGCTGTGTACCCTGCGGTAGTATCTGCTCTTTTTGGTGCTGTGGCGGGTATCCGGGTGTATGGCAGGATTTTTATCGCCTGGGGGCTGGCGGGATTGTCCGGCCCATGGTTGGCGGGAGTATTTTATGACCGTTATGCCGATTACAGCATTGCCTTACTGGTTGCTGCCTGTGCCGGTTTATTGTCGGCATTAATAGCATTTTTGACTTTACGGAGATCTGAAGGCATTGCTGACTGATGCGTGGCTTTCTGCTGTTTAGACGGGCATCGGCCCGGGAGTTATCAAGCCCGTTTATAACGTAGCCCCATGCTTTGCTTTGCCAGTTGCTTTCGCAGTGCTTCAATCCGGTCAACTGCCAACAAACCACCAGCACGTAAATGCCCGAGTCCGGGAATATCGCTGGAGAACAGTTTTACCAAGCCATCGGTGTAATTAACTACCCGTTGGTAATCCGTTGCCCGCAGTCGGGTGTATTCATCCAGTAAATCAGCTGAGCCAATATCAGCCCCGGAATTAACTGCTTTACGCAAGAGTTCAGCCATTACCGCAACATCACGCAAAGCCAGGTTCAATCCCTGCCCAGCGACCGGGTGCAGGGTATGAGACGCATTACCAATAACAACAGCCCGTCCCCTATTTTCCTGCTGTGATTTAACCAGCTTTAGCGGGTAAGCACTGCGATGCCCGGTTTTAATAAAACGACCCTGACGATAGCCAAAAGCGCTCTGTAATTGTTGTAAAAACTCAATATCATCCAGTTGCAGGGTTGCCTCTGTTTCGTCAGTCCGGCGCGTCCAGACTAAGGAATAACGATCCCGGCTCAAGGGGAGGAGGGCTAACGGCCCTGAACGGGTGAAACGCTCATAGGCTACATTGTTGTGGAGTTTTGCTGTGGTGACATTGGCAATAATAGCGGACTGTTGGTAATGATATTCATGGGTATCGATACCCAGTTGTCTGCGCAATGGTGAATCAGCACCATCGGCTACAATTAACAGGCGGGTGTCCAGTGACTGCTTTTCACCATTATTATCAAGCTGTATATGAACAGACCCTGTGATTGCCTGCTCCGCTTGCAGAACTTTTGCCGGAGCCATTACTTCGACATTGCTGGCCTGTAAGGCAGCATACAAACTGCCACCTAAGATACGGCTTTCGATCACATAGCCCAGTGCCGGAACCTTTTCCTGTTTTGCATGCAAACGGCTGGCGCCAAAAAAACCTTTATCAGAAACATGGATAGTTTTAATCGGTTCGGCATGATTCTGCAGGGTATTCCACAGACCCAGCTCCTGATAAATCAAGCCGGAGCCATACGACAAGGCGACAGAGCGATCATCATAAGCGGGCTGGCTATGACCAGAGTTAAACGCGAATGCTTCCACCAGCGCTATACGTAAATTCAGCGGAGACAGAGCTACAGCTAAACTGGCTCCTACCATGCCACCGCCAGCAATAATTACGTCATACATTCGTTCGCTCTCAGATCATACCAACTGAATCATGGCCGCTTTATCAGCCTTTATCCATCATTAGCGCTTCAATATCTGCAATCTCTTTCACCACATCAGAGGTCAGTACATGACAGCCATCTTCGGTGACTACTACATCGTCTTCAATACGAATGCCGATATTCCACCATTTTTCATCAACGTTATCCGCCGGAGAAATATAAAGTCCCGGTTCTACAGTTAACACCATACCGGGTTCGAGTGTGCGCCACTCGCCACCACGTTTATAATCTCCAACATCATGCACATCTAATCCCAGCCAGTGTCCGGTTTTGTGCATAAAGAACTGTTTGTAGGCAGCTTCAGCCGGTTTATTTTCACCTTCAGTTGGTTCAGGGTCTTTAATCAGTTCATCCACTTCGCCTTGCAGGATTTCCAGTTCTACCAGTCCGTTAACCAAGGCCCGCAATGCAGCCTGATGCGGGTCATCCCAGTTATTGCCGGGCTTAACGGCTGCGATGGCAGCTAACTGCGCATCAAGTACGACCTGGTACAATTGTTTTTGAGGTTCAGTAAATTGCCCGCTAACCGGGAAGGTGCGGGTAATATCACTGGCATAACCATGGTGTTCGCCACCGGCATCAATCAGCAACAAATCCCCTTCCTTTAATTCACAGCGATTCTCGACATAATGCAGGATGCAGGCATTTCCACCGCCGCCAACAATCGTAGTGTAAGCCGGTTCCATACCATCACGGCGAAATTCGCGCAGAAACTCAGCTTCGATTTCAAATTCAAATTTACCGGGGTGGCATACCTGCATAGCACGGCTATGCGCGCGGGCTGCAGTATCTGCAGCATATTGCATCATGGTGATTTCTTCGTCTGATTTAAACAAGCGTAAATCGTGCAGCGTTTTATCCAGGCCCACCAGTTTGTTCGGTGGTACCAGCCCGGTTCTGGCCCGACTGCGCAATACATTAAGCCAGCCCATAACACGTTGATCCAGTTTTCGCTCGCTACCCATGCGGTAATGAATTTCATCCCGACCGCTTATTAAATCGGGGAGCTTGCTTTCCAGCTCGGATAATAAAAACGCCTGATCAGCACCATAATCATTGATCGCCCCTTCTGTTCCTGCACGAATACCTGTCCAGCGTTCAGCGTGAGGGTCTTTTTCCAGGCAAAATAAAACAAATTCGCCTTCTTCACGGCCCGGAATAAAAACAGCTACAGCTTCCGGTTCATTAAATCCGGTTAAATAGAGAAAGTCACTGTCCTGCCGAAACGGGTATTCTGCATCGCGGTTGCGGATCTTCAGGTCAGCTGCCTGCAGAATGGCAATAGCGTTATTACCAAGCTGTTCACACAGGCGGTGTCGTCGTGCAGCAAATTCTGCTGCTGAAATAACCGGGGCTTTCGTCATCGTTTTAATTCCTTATTTTTTGGGTGATGAAAGTTATAAACTTTTACCATAATCGTCTGTGCCCATGTCCGGTGCACCATGCATGGGTTGAACTTCCTCGTTCATCATTAAAATCCCCATGCGCAGAAATTCACTGATATCCAGTAAAGCGGTTTCAGAGGCTTCTTCATCATCGAGATCAAATTCGCCGGATGCACCGATTTTTATGACATCCTGTGTCCATTCCCTGGAGTCTTCAGGTAAATCTTCCATGCTTTTTAATCCGGACAACGCCAGGCCATAAGCAAAGCCCTGACACCATTTTTGTAACGCCAGTAATCGGCTTTCCAGTGAATCCTGTTCATCCGGTTGCAGCAGTTCAAACCGTAAATCATTAGCGTTTAATTGCTCTGAAGTAGCTGTATATATATCTGCCAGTTGGCGGCTAACTTCCTGATAATGCACGTCTCGTTCATCGCCCGGAATTAACTGTGTTTTTAAAGCCTGAAAATCATAGGTGTTGTTAATACTTAAAACAGCACTGTTGATGCCATGTACTTCAGCGGCAGAAAAATCCGCATCAACTCGCAATAAGGCATCTTCAAGTGCATAAAAGTCAGGCAATTCACAATTCAAAACATGATTCTCCGGTTAATAAAAGTGTATTATGGGGCGTTTAAACAGAATTACCAACAGCAACTACCCCGCATTATGGCATTACCTATGCAAACATTACCTGACCAGCTTGATGCGCTGGAGCAGCGCTTAGCCCGGCTCCTGAGTGTTATGGAGAATTTAGCGGCTGAAAACTCAACCCTGCGTGAACGGGAAACTCAGTTACAGGCAGAATGCGAGGCATTACAACGAAAAAATGCCGCCGCCAGTGTCCAGATTGAATCTATTCTGGCTGGCTTGAAAAAAACGGCATCCGCTAAGGAGGAATAACGATGAGTAACCAAATCGTTCCGGTTAATGTGCATATTTTTGGTAAGGAATACCCTGTTGCCTGTCCACCCGGCCAGGAAGATGGCCTCAGAAAGTCAGCAATTCGTGTTGATGAGGAGATGCGCAAAATCCGGGAGAGCGGGAAAGTGGTGGGAACAGATCGAATTGCAGTGATGGTGGCTCTGAATCTTGCCCATGAATTACTCTTGGCTAACGGGGCAGATGCACTTATGCCGGTTGGTGACACCGATACTGCCAGCCAGCAGCGCATTAGCCAGATCCAGCAAGATATTGATGCAGCGCTGGAACGGTTTCAGGATAAATAAAGATAAAATTAATGATGGGCATACTCAGACAATAAAGGTAACTAATGGTGTTAACACGCTGGGGCTTGGTGGTTATTGTCACAATCGCCGGATTTGCTGCTGCTTTTAATGTTGGTAAAGTTGCTCCAACCCTGCTGTTAATCCGTGATGAACTGCAAACCGGCTTGTTTGAGATGGGCCTGGTGGTCTCAAGTTTCAGCATTCTAACCATGTTGCTGGCGATTCCGGTCGGTGTATTAGCTGCCCGTGTTGGAGTCTATCGTTCTGCTTTATGTGCTCTGGCTTTGCTGGGAACCGGCGCACTAATCAGTTCACAAGCCGGGAGTCTGCCAGCGCTTTTAGGTGGGCGGGTTGTTGAGGGGCTGGGTTACGTTGCGATCGTTGTGTCTGCGCCCGCACTGATTGCGATGGTTGTTGCGCCTAAAGACCGGCCTGTTGCAATGGGTATCTGGGCAACCTGGTTACCGATTGGCATTGGCTTTATGCTTACGATTTCCCCTTTCATGATTGATCAGGGTGGCTGGCGTTATGTTTGGCTATTTACCGGTATTTTTGCCTTTTGCTGGCTGTTGGTTATTGGTTGGAGTTTCCATAATCAATTGGCCAAAACCCCGCAGTCTGCCTATCAGCGTGGTGACTGGAAAATATTATTGCAGCGTGGGCCGTTACTGATAACCGCCGGTTTTGCCTGTTTCTCTTCCCTTTTTATTGTTGCAGCCAGTTTCCTGCCCACAGTGTGGCAGCAAAGCAAAGGAATTCCGGTGCAGTCTACCGCGGGAATGATGGCATTCGCGATTTCCGCCAATGCGTTGGGCAATCTGGTGGGTGGCTGGCTGATTTCCAGGGGTTTTCGTGCATCACGCATTATGGTTGCCTGCTTTACGTTGCCTGCTTTATGGGGAGGGTTTGCTTTTGTCGACAGCATTCCATTCTGGGGGCAGTACAGTTTGGCAGCCAGCTATATGTTTATTTGCGGGGTAATCCCCGGAGCTGCCTTTGCGACTGTACCGGCTTTTGCCCACTCACCCCGTCAAATCAGTTTATTAGTTGGCATGGTGTTTCAGGGGGCTGCTACCGGTCAGGTGATGGGGCCGGTTCTATTCAGCAAAATAATTGAATTTGCTGGTGGTGACTGGAATTATGCCATTTGCTTTTTTGTCGGGTTTGCATTATTGGGGGGTATGCTGATGTGGCGGATTCCGGAACCGGTGAAGCCCTGAATTTTTAATAGCTGACTGACTCAGAGCGCGCTAGAATCAGCTGAATTCTGCGTATTCGCACTCAGCTCTGAGGTAATTTATGGCCGACCACAGCACTCTTCCGCTAACCAGTAACCACTGGGGTACCCACCGCGTCGAAACCGAAAACGGTAAAGTTAAAGCATTGCATCCTTTTGAGCATGATGTTGATCCGTCTCCAATAGCGCAGGGTGTTCTTGATGTGCTCGATGCCCCTTCAAGGATTAAGGCACCAATGGTGCGTCAAAGCTATCTTGAATCCGGCCCCGGTAGCCATAATGAGCGTCGTGGTGCTGATCCTTTTGTACAGGTTTCGTGGGATAAGGCTGAACAGCTGGTCGCTGATGAACTTAACCGTGTGCGCCACAATTTCGGTAATGAAGCTATCTATTCCGGCTGTTATGGTTGGGCCAGTGCCGGACGGTTTCACCATGCACAAAGCCAAATCAAGCGATTTCTTAACTGTATCGGCGGTTCAACCCGTTCAAAAGATACCTATAGTTTTGCTGCAGGCGAGGTCTTATTGCCACATATATTGGGCAATATGTATCACGCGCTGGCATTCGGCAATAGTTGGGAATCTGTCATTAATCACAGCCGGCTGGTGGTTGCGTTTGGCGGTATTCCGGTTAAAAACGGTCAGATTAATGCCGGTGGTTTGGGGCGCCATATTCAGCGTGAGAATGTGCTCGCTGCCAAACAGGCCGGTGTGGAGTTTGTCAATATCGGGCCAATGCGCACCGACATTGAGGATCACATTAACGCTGAGTGGCTAAGTCCCCGTCCCAGCACCGATACCGCTATTCTGCTTGGCATGGCGCATACCTTATATAGCGAAGACCTGTATGATCAGGCATTTGTCGAACGCTATACTCATGGTTTCCAGGCGTTTTTACCTTACCTCACCGGTGAGCGTGACGGTGTGGCTAAAAATGCTGAATGGGCCGCTGAGATCAGCGGTCTTGAAGCTGATGCTATTCGCAATCTGGCCAGGCGTATGGCGGCAACCCGCAGCATGCTGTCTGTTGCCTGGTCACTCACCCGCCAGGATCATGGTGAGCAAACTTACTGGGCGGCTGTTACTGTTGCTGCAATGCTGGGGCAAATGGGGCTACCCGGAGGCGGGCTTACTCTCGGTTTTAGTGCGACGAATAGTGTTGGCGGTAATGGTGCGATTATACCCGGTGCTTCGTTGCCACAGGGTGATAATGCTGTCAGCAGCTACATACCGGTTGCGCGGATTAGTGATCTGTTGCTGCATCCCGGTGAAGAATTTGATTATAACGGTCAGCGTCTGACCTATCCGGATACCAAAATCGTTTATTGGGGCGGCGGCAATCCATTCCACCATCATCAGGATCTGAACCGTATGCTGCAGGCCTGGCGTAAGCCGGACAGTATTATCGTGCACGAGTGGTGCTGGAATGCGCTAGCCAAGCATGCTGATATTGTGTTGCCGTGCACAATACCGCTGGAGCGTAATGATATTGCGTTTTCGCCGCGTGACCCGTATGTCGTCGATATGCAAAAAGCCGCTGAACCACCGGGCGAGGCTCGTAATGACTATGATATTTTCCGTGGGATTGCTGCGAAAATGGGTGTGGCCGAACAGTTTACCGCAGGACGCACTGAAGCTGAGTGGCTGGATTGGATTTATCAGAAAACTCAGGAACAGGCTGCTGTGCGTGATATCCATCTGCCGGATTATGCTGAATTGAAACAACGACGCTGGTTCCTGCCTGAGCCGCCGACACAACCTAAGGTGTTTATTAAAGAGTTTCGCGAAGACCCGGAGGCAAATCCGTTGAAAACCGCGACCGGGAAAATTGAGATTTATTCACCGACTATTGCCGGTTTTGATTATGACGACTGCCCGGGCCATCCGGTGTGGCAGGAACCTATCGAATGGCTGGGTGGCGATACCTCGTGTTATCCGTTGCATCTGATTTCTAATCAGCCCGCCACTAAGCTGCACTCCCAGCTGGATCACGGGAGCCATAGCCGTGCCAGTAAAATTAAGGGGCGGGAGCCGATTATGTTGCACCCCGATGATGCTGCTAAGCGCGGTCTGAAAGCTGGTGATATCGTGCGGGTGTTTAATGAACGGGGTGCCTGTCTCGGGGGAGTGGTGATTGACGAACAGGTCAGGCCATCGGTGGTGCAGATGAGTACCGGCGCATGGTTTGATCCGCTGGAACCGGGCAACCCCGGCAGCCTGTGTAAACATGGAAATCCTAATACGCTAACACCAGACAAGGGCACTTCGAAACTGGCGCAGGGGCCGATTGCTCATTCCTGTCTGGTGGAGGTAGAGCGGTATAACGATGAATTGCCGGAGGTAACGGCATTTGATCCGCCGGTGATTTTGCGGATGGATAATGCATGACCCAATCTACACACACTGCCGGGAATTCGGAAAAGCCTTTATCTTATGCCAGTGGGGTCGTGCTGGTCATTCTGGCCGGTGTATTCTGGTCAACCATGGGGCTGGGGATTCGTAATATCCATGATGCGAATGTCTGGCAAATTCTGTTATACCGTTCCTGTTCATTATCCGCTTTTCTGTTTGTTTTTATCGCGCTGCGCAGCCACTTTACGCCACTGCAGACGATTCGCCGCAGTGGTATTGCCGGGGTGATTGGTGCTATGGGGCTGGTACTGGCATTTTCCGGTGGTGTGTATGCGATTCAAACTACCACTGTAGCCAATGCGATGTTTCTGTTTGCTGCTGCACCGTTTTTTGCAGCAGTACTGGGCTGGGTTGTTCTGCGTGAGAAAGTGCGTCCTGCGACCTGGGTTGCTACCGGTGTGGCAACACTTGGCGTTGGCATTATGGTACTGGATGGAATTTCACTGGGTAAGGCAGAAGGCAATATTGCCGCCCTGTTTTCCGCACTGGGTTTCGCGATTTTTACGATTGCACTTCGTTGGGGCAAACTGGGTAATATGTTGCCTGCAGTGTTTCTCGCCGGGATTTTTACATTGATTCTGTCGGCAAGCATTTGTGCATTACAAGGCTATAGTTTTCAGCTCACAGTGAACGATGCGTCTATTTCCGTTGCGATGGGCGTGTTTCAGGTTGGCGCAGGATTGGCAATTTATACCATTGGTTCCAAAGTCGTGCCTGCAGCAGAGTTGGCCCTGTTATCGATGACCGAGGTGTTTCTGGGGCCGGTTTGGGTGTGGCTTTTCTTGGGGGAGACTGCAAGTTTGTACACTTTGCTGGGTGGAGCTGTGTTATTACTGGCAATTGCAGGAAATGCTATGAGTGGCCTGCGACGCAGGCCAGCCGTGATTCTATGATTGAGAGTTTCAGCTATGTATCAGGTCAAAAGATCCAAACTTGTGCCATGGAGAAACCTGACCTAACCATTGTGTTGCCACAGAATGATATAGCTTGCGGAAATCACTGGTGTATTGCAGGTCGCCGGATTGTAAGTTATCCAAATCAGGTGCTGTACCATGGAAGCCACCTGTTACCCGTCCCCCTAATGCAAAGTGCGCAGCCGCTGTGCCGTGATCTGTGCCACCGCTTTTATTTTCAGCGGCACGGCGCCCAAATTCGGAGTAGGTCATAATCAGGGTATTGTCCCATCGCCCTGCCTGTTGCATGGCGCTGGTAAATGCGTCTAAACCTGTAGCCAGCTGGTTCAGCAGGGTATGATGGCGATGTTTCTGGCTGCGGTGGGTATCAAAACCGCCGAGTTCGACTTTGTAGATGCCCGCGCCAAGTCCGTTGGTAATCAGGTGTGCCGTTTGAGCCAGGCGTTTGCCAAATTTTGTATTTGGGAAGCTGATATTAACATTGCTGGTTTTCTGCAGAATTTCAATCACTTTCTGCGAATTATGTTGCACATTATTTTGCACATCAAGTACATGTGCCAGTGCCGGATTGCTTGTTTCGGCCCTGACCTCACGCAGGCGTTTACTCAGGCGGATAAAGCTTTTGGCATCATCCATCACTAATGTGCTGAATTCGCTGTTATCCAGTGGCCCGCTGTCACTGCCGACCACCATGCCATTGAGTGTACGTTCTGCCTGTGGGTAAAGTTTGGCAATCCAGCCCTGATCATCATAACGATTCGCATCACTTCCGGTTTCCCAGATTTCTATTGAGCGAAAGTGAGAACGGTTCGGATTCTCATAACCCAGTCCGTGTAACCAGGCCATATCTTTAGATTGCCAGTGATTTTGCAGCGGTTTCAGAGCAGGGTGCATGGCAAAGCCGTTACCTGTATTCAGGGCGGATGAGGCTGGAATGCTAAGTGTGGGGCGCAGGCGATAATAAGCAGGATTGTCGACCGGAATCAGCGTATTCAATCCGTCATTGCCTCCTTTTAGTTCGACCAACAAGAGTACGGGTGCTTTTTGGTCTGATTGATTGGCAAAAATTTCCGGTGCCAGCCCCAGCGTTGGCAGTAAAGCCGAGAGCTGTAGAAAATGTCTTCGGTTCATACGGTTACTCCCTATTTTAGCTGGTAAGCGGGGTCGAGAAGGATTGCCTGTAAATAGCGGCGTGGTTCCGGATTTTCCGGGGTGGTGACAGCTTGTTGTGGCAATAGCCAGCTTTCCCAGTAATCAGCTGTCAGCTCAGGGAGCGCGGTGAGGCGTAAGTTTTGTTTCTGAGTAGTCATTTGTGGGCGGGCGTTCTGCATCATGGTATTGTGCTGTTTGTTGCTTGCACGGGTCAGTCGCCTGATGAATTGCTGCCGGATCGGTAAAGTGAAATCATCTACCCAATTCATCCCGCCAGGCCAGCCCTTGACATTGGGAGGGTGGTATAGATTTTGTCCCATACGTTTTAGTTGGTTGCTCAGTGTCCGGAGTGGTAAATCGTTGTCTTCCAGGTCAAGCGTTCGTAGCGTACCGATCACCAGGTCAAGCGGTGATTTTAATAAGGTGGCTTTTGCTGCAGGATGCCAGAAGACATCACTGAATAAGACGGCCTGCAACAGAACGCTGATTTCATAATTGGAATCGCGAAATTCATTGGCCCATTGTTTGGTGATAGTAGTATCAGGTGGTGTAATACTAATAAAAGCAGACCACATTTTTTCGGCAATCCACTCTGCGGTACGTGGGTGGGCCAGTAATAGCTCAATGATATCGTCACTATCAAAAGCACCGCTTTGACCAAACACTGTTTTTATCCCATTGTCGAAGCGCTTTTTTCGTTTCACCACCTCGCCGGTTTTACCATTGATACGCCAGCCGGTAAAAGCACGGGCAATTTCTTTAATGTCCTGTTCGCTGTAGTGGCCTTCACCAAGAGTGAATAATTCCAGCAGTTCACGGGCAAAGTTCTCATTGGGTTTGGCTCTGACATTGCTGGTGCCGTCCAGATAAATCAGCATTAGCGGGTCATAAGGGATGGCGCGCAACAGGTCAGCAAAGTTACCCAGTGCGTGTTTACGAATTAATAATGATTGTCCCAGTAGAAAGTCAGCGGTGCGGCGTGATTTTTTGCCTGAGCTGGTAAAATGGTTGTGCCAGAACCAGGTCATTTTTTCCTGCAGGGCGTTAGGGTTCTGCAGTGCTTGTTCCAACGCCCAGCCCTGAACTTTTTTGATATCCTGGCGCACCAGTTTATTTGCTGCTTTCTTTTGTTCATGACTGGCTTTACGCATACTGCGAATGGTAAGAAAATCGTGCAATGCAGGGGGCGGAAGCATAAAGTCGCGGGGAGTATTCAACAGAGAGTTGATGACCTGCTGCCGGGGTTTTTCATGAAATTGCTGAATGGTATTCAGCTCCGGGCCGAATCCGGTTCTGCTGACCAGATGTCGTGCCTGATCGAAATCAAGTACACTCATAATAGTTATTCCGGAACTTATTGTTGTATTGGGGTAGTCCAGTTGCCTGATTATTTACTCACTATTTATGTGTAAAAGGCAAGTAATTTAAGCTTAACGGCAGAAAGCCCGATATCTCATAGACACGTTGGCAGGCAGACGTTAAAATGCCCGACCACGAATTTTCACGGGATGGGTCACAAATGGCTCATCCCGTTATTGTATGGAATAAGCACCAATGAATAAGCAGGCTATACTGGTATTGGAAGACGGTAGTATTTTTCGCGGGCAGTCTATTGGTAGTGAGGGTCAGACAACCGGCGAAGTCGTTTTTAATACGGCATTAACGGGGTATCAGGAAATTCTGACTGACCCTTCTTATGCGCGGCAGATTGTCACGCTGACTTATCCCCACATTGGTAATACCGGTGTTAATCAGGATGATGAAGAATCCGGTGCTGTACAGGCTGCCGGACTGATCGTGCGTGATCTGCCTGCATTGCATAGTAACTGGCGGGCAGAAGAGTCCTTAGGCAGTTACCTGCAAAAAAACCAAATCGTTGCGATTGCAGACATTGATACCCGGCGTCTGACCCGTATTTTACGGGAGAAAGGTGCCCAGCGTGGCTGCATCATGGCGGGCGAAACTGCTGATCAGGATGCCGCCCTGAATGCTGCCAAGGCTTTTCCTGGTCTGAAAGGCATGGATCTGGCGAAAGAAGTGACCGTTTCTGAACCTTATATCTGGACGGAAGGAAGCTGGAACCTGAATCCTGATGAGGCCCGGCATTCGACGGCTGAAAACAGCGATTTCCGCGTTGTAGCCTACGATTACGGTATTAAGAAGAATATTCTGCGTATGTTAGTTGATCGTGGTTGCCATATCACAGTTGTGCCTGCACAAACACCGGCTGCTGAAGTACTGGCGATGAACCCGGATGGGGTGTTTTTATCGAATGGCCCTGGTGACCCTGAACCGTGTGACTATGCGATTGAAGCAATCACTCAGATTCTGGAACAGCGTATTCCCACTTTTGGTATTTGTCTGGGACATCAGTTGCTCGGACTGGCCAGTGGTGCCAAAACGATTAAAATGAAATTTGGCCATCATGGTGCGAATCACCCTGTGCAGGATCTGAAAACGAAAACCGTAATGATTAGTAGCCAGAATCACGGTTTTGCTGTTGATGAAGCCACATTGCCTGACAATGTTCAGGCTACTCATCGTTCGTTATTTGACGACAGCCTGCAGGGTATTGAGCGCTCCGACTGTCCGGCTTTCAGTTTTCAGGGCCACCCCGAAGCCAGTCCCGGCCCACATGATGTAGCGCCCGTTTTTGACCACTTCATTGAATTGATGCAGGCGAATAAATAATGCCAAAACGTAGTGATATTAAAAGTATTCTGATTATTGGTGCCGGTCCGATTGTCATCGGGCAGGCCTGTGAATTCGATTATTCCGGTGCCCAGGCTTGTAAAGCTCTGCGTGAAGAAGGGTATCGTGTCATTTTGGTGAATTCCAATCCGGCAACGATCATGACTGATCCGGAAATGGCTGACGCGATTTATATCGAGCCAATTCGCTGGCAAACTGTTGCTAAAATCATTGAAAAAGAACGTCCGGATACCTTACTGCCGACAATGGGTGGCCAGACTGCACTTAACTGTGCGTTGGATCTGGCACGTGAAGGCGTACTGGAGCAGTTTGGCGTCGAGATGATCGGGGCGACAAAAGAAGCCATTGATATGGCGGAGGATCGTGAGAAATTCCGTACTGCTATGGACGAAATTGGTTTGGGTTCAGCCCGTTCCTTTATTGCCCACAGCATGGATGATGCCTGGCATGCACAAAAGGAACTCGGCTTTCCTGTCATTATCCGGCCATCTTTTACCATGGGTGGTGCCGGTGGCGGGATTGCTTACAATAAACAGGAATTTGAAACCATCGTAGCTCGCGGCCTTGATATGTCGCCGACTACAGAGGTACTGCTGGAAGAGTCTCTGCTTGGCTGGAAAGAGTACGAGATGGAGGTGGTGCGTGATCGTAATGATAACTGCATTATCGTATGTTCGATCGAGAACTTTGACCCAATGGGAGTGCACACAGGAGACTCAATCACTGTTGCACCGTCACAGACACTGACCGATAAAGAATATCAGTTATTGCGTAATGCTTCTCTGGCAGTGCTGCGTAAAATTGGTGTTGATACAGGTGGCTCCAACGTACAGTTTTCCATCAATCCACATGATGGCCGTATTATCGTTATTGAGATGAACCCAAGGGTGTCACGCTCGTCCGCACTGGCCTCTAAAGCGACAGGTTTTCCAATTGCGAAAGTGGCGGCCAAGCTGGCAATTGGTTATACGTTGGATGAATTACGCAATGAAATTACCGGTGGTGCGACACCGGCTTCATTCGAACCAAGCATCGACTATGTCGTCACTAAAATACCGCGTTTCACGTTCGAGAAATTCCCGAAAGCTGATCCTAATCTGACTACCCAGATGAAATCGGTGGGTGAGGTAATGGCGATTGGCCGCACCTTCCAGGAGTCAATGCAAAAAGCCTTGCGCGGACTGGAAACCGGCATTGATGGCCTGGATGAACGTCTGGATATGAATGCGCCGGATGCGAAAGATATTCTGCGGCGTGAACTGACCGAGCCAAAGTCTGAGCGCATTTTGTATGTAGCGGATGCTTTTCGTTATGGCATGAGCATGGAGGAAATCCATGGCCTGTGTCATATTGACCGTTGGTTCCTGGTGCAGATGGAAGAATTGGTGCAGTTGGAAAACGGTCTGAAAGAACGTTTGCTCAATGACTTGAGTGCTGACGAAATGTTCCGTCTGAAACGGAAGGGGTTTTCTGACCGGCGTTTGGCCAGATTGCTGAATGAGAAAGAGCGTGCGGTGCGTAATGCACGCAAGAAATTAGGTGTGAAACCGGTTTATAAAAGGGTTGATACCTGTGCAGCTGAATTTGCGACTGATACGGCTTATATGTACTCCACTTATGAGGAGGAGTGTGAGTCAGAACCAAGTAATAATAAGAAAATTATGGTGTTGGGTGGCGGGCCAAACCGGATTGGCCAGGGCATAGAGTTTGATTACTGCTGTGTACATGCGGCGCTGGCGATGCGTGAAGATGGCTACGAGACCATTATGGTCAACTGCAATCCGGAAACAGTTTCCACCGACTACGATACCTCGGATCGTCTATACTTTGAACCGCTGACGCTGGAAGATGTGATGGAGATCGTAGATCTCGAACAGCCGCATGGCGTGATTGTGCAGTACGGTGGGCAAACGCCGTTGAAGTTGGCTCGCGACCTGGAAGCGCTGGGTGCACCGATTATTGGCACTTCACCGGATTCGATTGATTTAGCGGAAGACCGTGAGCGTTTTCAACAGCTGATTGAACGTCTTGGCCTGAAACAGCCGCCTAACCGTACCGCGAGCAGTATGGACGAAGCGGTCAGGCTAGCTGAAGAAGTAGGTTATCCTCTGGTGGTGCGGCCATCTTATGTTCTTGGTGGACGCGCAATGGAGATCGTTTACCACGAAAACGAGTTACGCCGCTACATGACAACAGCGGTGTCGGTTTCGAATGAATCACCGGTGTTACTGGATCATTTCCTGGATGATGCGATTGAGGTGGATGTTGATGCCATCTGTGATGGTGAAAATGTCCTGATTGGTGGCATTATGCAGCACATCGAGCAGGCGGGTATTCACTCCGGTGATTCGGCCTGTTCACTGCCACCCTATTCATTGAGCGATGAGGTGCAGGATGAGTTGCGCGCGCAGGCGGCTAAGATGGCTAAAGCGCTGAACGTTATTGGTCTGATGAATACACAGTTCGCGATTAAGGGCGATGATGTTTATGTGCTGGAAGTGAATCCACGTGCATCCCGAACGGTACCTTATGTATCCAAGGCCATTGGTCGCCCGTTGGCTAAGGTTGCTGCCCGTTGCATGGCTGGTACTACACTTGAAGCTCAGGATGCTACCCGGGAAGTGGTTCCAACTTATTTCTCGGTGAAAGAGGCTGTATTCCCGTTTATTAAATTTCCCGAGGTTGATCCGATTTTGAGTCCGGAAATGAAATCCACCGGTGAAGTCATGGGAGTGGGCCGGACTTTTGCAGAAGCCTTTGGCAAGTCACAGTATGGAGCCGGTGGTGTATATCCACAGGGTGGAGTAGCCTTCGTCAGTGTGCGTGAAGCTGACCGTCGTCACCTTAAAGATATTGGTAATATGCTGACTGCTCAGGGTTTTAGTATCGTTGCTACACGTGGTACAGCACGCGAACTGGAAGAGGTCGGGATTAGCTGTGAAGTCGTGAACAAAATGAAGGAAGGGCGACCTAATATCGTTGATATGATTGTCAATGACGAGATTTCGCTGATTGTGAATACAACGGAAGGTGAACAATCCACACTGGATTCATCCGAAATCCGTCGTGAGGCTTTACAACACAAGGTAACTTATAGTACCACTATCGAGGGTGCGCGTGCGCATTGTTTAGCCATGGCGTACACGGATGATGAACAGGTTTATCGTTTGCAGGATTTGCATAACGGCATTCTCTGATTCAGCCGAAAAATAATACCAGGTGACCTGCTGACAGATTTGGGGTAAGCAGCAGGTTGCATAACAGACTAACAGGATAGTTTTATGAACAGACCACCATTAACTGCAACCGGAGCCGAAGCACTGAAGGCTGAGTTGGAGCGTCTGAAAAAGGAAGAGCGGCCACGTATTGTCCAGGCGATTGCCGAGGCACGTGAACATGGTGACCTGAAGGAAAATGCTGAGTACCATGCGGCGCGTGAACAACAGGGATTCTGTGAAGGCCGAATCCAGGAGCTGGAAGCCGTTTTATCAAATGCTCAGGTTATTGATGTTGCCACTGTGGGGGCAGCAAATGCGGGCAAGGTTGTGTTTGGTGCCCGTGTGGAGCTGGAAGACCTGGAAAGTGGTGAAACTATTGAATATCAGATTGTGGGTGATATTGAATCAGATATTAAGCAGGGAAAAATTGCCGTTTCTTCGCCGGTAGCACGTGCCATGATCGGCAAAGAAGAAGGTGATGTGGCGACTGTACAGGCTCCGGGTGGCATCCGTGAGTATGAAATTGTTGAAGTTCACTACACCTGAATTTAGTGAGCATACCAACAACTCACATTGACCTGATTCCCAGTGCGGAGGTCGATGCCGGTGAAGTATTTTGCGGATCACTGGATAGCCCGCTCAGTAATGATGGCCTTAAAGGCCTGAAAAAAGCTGTGCGCCGTAAAAGTGGCTGGGATGTTATTGTCTCATCACCAAAACAACGCTGTGCACAATTTGCGGAATGGGTAGCACAAAAACACGATATACCTCTGCAGCACAATAAATCGTTCCGGGAAATGGACTTTGGTGACTGGGAAGGAAATTTTCCCCATGTCATTATGCAGGAATCATCAGAGAAATTACTGTTATGGTGGAGTGATCCTGCTTTGGTAAAGCCACCAAAAGGTGAGTCTTTTGCACCCTTTAAACGACGCGTTCTTAATGGGTGGCAGCAGTTGTTACGCAAACATAAGGGCAAACAGATTTTACTGATTACTCATCCCGGTGTACTGCGAATCATTTTATCTGATGTCATGGCAATACCCAGCAACCGTTTTTTCTCCATCCACATTGAGCATGGAACCACATCGCGGATCCGGGTTATACATGATGAGGGTGGTAACTGGAGTAATCTGGTTGCACATGGTTGCTGAAGTGCCGGGCCCACAGTAACCACCGGTAATACTTTTTGATATCAATTGCAAAATCAGCCTGCTGTTTCCAGACTCGAATCAACAGGCCTTTCTTTTGGGTGAAGTAATGCTTTAATACCCGCTATCTTCCCGTTTTTGTTCTGTTACACCACGTGCAGCAGCCAGTTCACGTGAGGCATTCAGAACCATATGCCGTGAATCTGTATTAAGGGTGACAAAATTAAAGCCCATTGCCAGATACTTTTGGGTGTACTCTAAGCTTGAGGTGTGAATGCCTGCTGCTACACCGTGTTTTTTGCACATGGCCTGGATGCGCTTCACCATTTCAAGGTGCTCCGCCTGCGGTTGATCGCCTGAGACAGGCAATCCCATGGCCAGTGCCAAATCAGCCGGGCCAATGTAAATTCCGTTCAAACCGGGTGTACTGACAATGTCTTCGAGATTTTCTATACCTTCTTTGGTTTCAATCATCGCAATACAGGCAATTTCATCATTGGCCTGCTGTGCATAACCTGCGCCACCATACAAGCTGGCTCTGATCGGGCCGTAGGAGCGATTGCCTTGTGGCGGATAGCGACAGGCTGCTACAGCCTGTATGGCTTCAGCGCGGTTATTGACCATGGGGACGATAACACCATAGGCTCCGGCGTCCAGCACCTTCATGATTTCATAAGGTTCATTCCATGGCACGCGCACCAGGGGAATAGTCGCCGTAGTTGATACTGCAGGCAGCATGCGGGTGAGGTCAGTATAATCAATCATACCGTGTTGCATATCGATGCAGACCCAGTCAAAACCAAGGTTTGCAATAGCTTCGGCAGAATAGGCATTTGCCATAGACAGCCAGCAGCCAATGGTTTGCTCATCCTGTTGCCAGGCACTTAATACGGTATTTTCTCTCATGAATGCTCCCGGTGCTTGTATAATCCTCTGTTTACTCTGGCAGTAACTTTCAGGCGAGTCAATCTGCCGGAACTGCAAATAATTTATGAACGGGAGGAAGCAATGGAAATTAACGGTAAGAAGGCGATTGTTTTTGGTGGTACCTCAGGTATTGGTCTGGCGACTACTATGCGTTTGGCTGCAGTTGGGGCAGAAGTCATTACAGTAAGTCGTAACCCTGATAAAGCCGGTGATTTGCCAGGAGGTGTGACAGCGGTTGCCTGTGA
>JBMZDK010000025.1:0-24962 GCA_049614265.1 Thiolinea sp. | reverse complement strand
ACCAACAGTATTTGGCGATAAACAGGCTTTTACTTTGTATCTGGCAGTCCGATCTGATCCGGAAAATATTGATTTTATTTGTATTGCAATGACTGAAGCTGCTGGGGTTGCTCAGGAAGCAGAGCTAAAAAAATTAGCAACAGGAATCAGCAACGCCTGCCAAAAGCTAAAATAGGGTCTTCTGTAAACGAAAGTATGTTTTTATGCAAGCCTTTACACATCCCCCGACAAATAAGTTTTCCGTTCTCCCTGCGGAAATTTCTCAATCGCATACCGTAACATCGTACGCGGCATTAGCTGATAGTGCTGTGCCAAAAATGCTTTTTCCACCGCCACATCGCGCTTACCAATCTCACGCAGCATCCAACCCACCACCTTATGAATCAGATCCTCTTTATCATCACGCAGTATTTCCGCCAGTTTCAGCGTATCATCAAACTGCCCCAGCTTAATGAAATGGTAGGTGCTCATCATCGCAATACGCCGCTCCCACAGTGAGTCAGAGCCTGCCAGTTCATACAGCGGATCACGTGGCTTGTCCAACAGATAGCCACCCACAATCGGGTGTGATGAAGTATCCACTAAATCCCAATTATTGATATAAGCGGTATGTCTCAGATAGGCCTCATAAACACCCTGTTTAGCGGCAGCGTCCCCTTTTTTAAACTGCAACACCATAATCACCAGAGCACACAAACGTTCCTCGTGGTATTCAGAGCGCAGGGACTGTAACACTTCATCCAGTGTTAACGCCTTAAAACGCCGGGCATGTTCACGCAATACCGGCATACGAATACCGAGAAATACATCGCCCTCACCGTATTCACCTTTACCGGTCTTAAAAAACCGCTGAGAGTGGAGTGCTATCTCCGGATCAGCAACTGCCAGCAGGGCTTTGCGCAACGACTGGCTCACGCCAACCAACCCAGCCCTGACAACGTTTCGCCTCGTGGCCGGTATTCACAGCCAATCCAGCCGTCATACCCTAACTCATCCAGACGATTAAAAATCGCCGGATAATTCAGCTCATTCAGAGCATCCGGTTCATGCCGCTCCGGCACACCGGCAATCTGGATGTGTCCAATCAGACCGAAGTATTTTTCCAGTGAACGTATCACATCGCCGTGTGTAATCTGGTGGTGGTAAATATCAAACTGCAGCCGAATATTCGGTAGCGCCAATTCCTCAATAATCTGTGCTGCGCTAGCAGTCGATGACAAAAAGTAGCCCGGCATATCCCGCTGGTTAATCGGTTCAATCAAGACATCGATACCAACATCTCTCAGGCGCTGCGCAGCAAATTGCAGATTGGCTTTATAACAGCTGAGCGCTGCTTCAGGATCAGTTTTCCCCACCAAGCCCGCCATCATATGTACCTGCTTAACCCCGGTCGCCTGCACATACGGAATCACCCGCTCCACTGTTGCCTGAAAGGCTTCCTCACGCCCCGGCAGGCAAGCCAGCCCACGTTCTCCTGCATCCCAATCACCCGGGAACAGATTAAACAAAGCCTGGGTCAAACCATTGTCCTGCAACGCAGCGGTAATATCTGATGGTGCATAGTAATAAGGAAACAGGAATTCCACCGCTTCAAAACCAGCCGCACTGGCTGCTGCAAAGCGTTCCAAAAATTCATGTTCGTTGAACATCATCGACAAATTAGCCGCAAACTTAGGCATGCTTATTCCTCATGCAGGATGTTAGAGTGAGTAGAGTCCGAGCTTTAGCAAAAAATTGTCCGGAAAAGGATGCGCCTTAGTTAGCACTGAAATCAGCACGGTTACCAACCGGGGTAATGCTGATCAAGCTCTGCAAGCTGTTCAGAATTTAAGGTATTCGGATTCGCACCACGCAACAGCAATGCCAGCTTCGCTGTCTGCTCCAGCTCTTCGATAGCGTACATTGCGTTCTGTAAGGTTTTCCCTGCGACTACCGGCCCATGATGTGCCAGTAAAATCGACCAGTGTTTACTCGCCGCCAGCCCAACAGCTTCCGCCAGTTTCATATCGCCGGGACGGTAATATGGCAACATCGCCACCTTACCACACTGCATGTGCGAATAAGCCGTAAGCTTGGGCAACACGTCATCTGTATCTAAACCAGGGAGACAGGACATTGCCACTGAGTGAGTACCATGCAAATGAATCACAGCCCCTGCTTTCGGGCGATTATGATAAACCGACTGGTGCAAAAAAGCCTCTTTAGTCGGCTTGTCGCCCGACACCGGATTACCCTTATTATCCAGCTTTGACAAGGTCGCCGGATCAAGCGTACCCAGTGATGTACCGGTCGGTGTCACCAGCCAGCCATCATCCAGGGGCATCGAAATATTGCCGGTCGAACCATGAGTGTAACCACGCTCGAACAACGCCCGCCCAACTGTCACAATCTGCTCACGACACCGTGCTTCTTCACTCATAAACTACCCTGCTAAAAACTACTGCTTACCGGCATCATCCAGTATTTGCGTTGCTTTAGCAAAAAAGTCCTCAGCGCCAAAGTTCCCGGACTTCAGCGCCAGCCAGCCCAGCACATTGCCGTTATTATCCAGCGCCTGTGTCCACGGCACGCCGGGATCAATTTCAGGCCCGATGCGTAAAGCAGAAATGCCCAGAGCCGACACCACAGCCCCCGACGTTTCCCCCCCGGCAGCTATCAGGCGTCCACCGCCGTCAGCAGGCATCAATTCCCGCGCAATCTGACTCAGCGCGGCTTCCGCCAACTGTCCGGCCCGCTCAGCGCCCAGTTCAGCTTGCGCCGCCTGCACCTGTTCCGCTGTACCTGAGGCATACACCAATACGGAACCCGCCAGTAAATTCTGTCGCACCCAACCAATGGCCTGCTGCACACAATGCGGATTAGCCGCAATCTCACGCGGATCAAGCCGCAGCGTCATACCACCATCTGCTTTAAAGCGCGCAATCTGACCCAAAGTTGCAACCGAGCAACTACCAGCCAGCATTAATGCCGGACGCTTACCCGGCTTCGCAACAAGCGCACCCTGCGGTGCTACCTCATAGTGCCCTAATGCCGCATGCTCACGAGCCAATGGTGTTGCCAGACCGGAACCACCAGCCACCAGTGGCGCATCGACCAGTGCTCTGCCCCAGTGCGCCAGATCCTGCTCTGATACAGCATCGCCAATCACCTGGCCAATACCGGCCTGTGACAGCTCGTTCATACGCGCCTGAATGGCCTCCGCTCCCTGTGCCACGTCTGCCTGAGCAATTAAACCCACATCGCCCTGCGACTGCTGTTTTAACCAACGCACCAGATTCGCATCGCTCATCGGATTCAGTGGATGCTTCTCCATCCCGCTCTCATTAAGCAACTTATCAAATACAAACAGATGCCCCTGATAAACGCTGCGGCCATTAACAGGCAGGGCCGGAACATGCGCCACTGTTGTTACCCCCAGCGCATCAGCCAGCGCTTCTGTAACCGGGCCAATATTTCCTTCCGGGGTGGAATCAAAAGTTGAGCAGTACTTGAAATAACATTGGCGAACCCCGGTGGCTGCTAATGCATCCCAGGCAGCCAGCGATTGCGCAATCGCCTCCTGTGCCGGAATAGAGCGTGATTTCAGCGCAACGACAATGGCATCAGCATCGATGTTTGCCAGTAAATCAGCGGAAGGAATACCGATGGTTTGCACCACCTGCATACCACCGCGGACTAACATGGCGGCAATATCTGTCGCGCCGGTGAAATCGTCAGCAATGACACCAATAACAGGCTGCTTATTCATGTCCGTGACTTCTCAAATGCTGTCCAGGCTGCTTCCAGTTTCTCGAAGGTAAAACCCTCTTCCCGTGCCGGCCCCAAAATCAGCTGTTCGGTAGACAATAATTTTTCAATCGCAGCTTGCAGCAAAGGAATCACTTCCGGTGGAATCACCAGTGCACCATGCCGGTCTGCATGCACCAAATCGCCCTCATTTACCTGCATGCCAAACACATCAACCGGCGTCCCGATTTCACGCACATGCACAAAGGCATGACTCGGCCCAACCGACCCGGCAATCACCGGAAAACCTTCCTGTAAATCCCCCAAATCACGCATCACACCATTGGTTACGGCGCCAGATAAACCCAATCCTTTATGCACCGTAGTGTGTACCTCACCCCACCATGCACTGACACAATCCGGATAATCGACGTCCTCAATCACTGCCAGCCCGGGACGCGGGCCATCAGCCATCGAACGAAAATAATCCATGCGGCGCTTTTTAATCTCTTCGGGCGAAATCGTTGGTGGCTCCAGACCGGCAATCTTTGCGGTGCGCGCATACCCTACAACAGCACCGTCCTCCGGCGCTGAACACAACATCGTGCCATGGGTATAATTATTAAAACCACGCTTGCCCTGAGCTACTTCAATCGCATTACACACCGTCGGTGTATCCACTTTCTGCAGCAGTGCCAGTAATTCATCGTCCATTATTGTTTCAGCCATTGCGCTAATGCCTCTGTTGTTAATTCGGGTTGTTCAAGTGTCGGTAAATGCCCCGCACCGGAAATAATCTGTAAGCTTGAATGGCTCACTAACTCATGCATCAGTTGATGGCGCTCTACCGGACACAAACTATCATCTTCACCACACAGAATCAGCGTCGGGATCTTCACGGTACGCAGTGTGTCCTGCTGATCCTGACGGCTCTGAATAGCGCGCGACTGGCGTTCAAATACCCCCGGCCCCAATGCTTCCGCCATTGCCATGCATAAATCCAGAATCGCTCCCTGATGCGGGCCATCACTCAGGTAATTGGGTTTCATCTCATCACGCATTACCGCACGTAACTGTCCGGCACGTACTTTTTCAATCTGTGGTTCGCGCCGGGCACTCACTTCCGGTAATTCTGCTTTCGGATTAGTATCAATCAGTGCCAGGCGTGTTACGCGCTCTGGTGCCTGACGCATAATTTCCATCGCTACCAGACCACCCATCGACAGACCGGCCAGCGCAAAACGCGGCGGCGCATCATCCAGAACCGACCATGCCAGAGCAGACATCGTGTCATGCTGAGTCAGAGGTGCGACCTGTACTGCACGCTCTTTGGAAAAGGCAGCAATCTGTGGCGCAAACAAACGGGCATCGCACATCATCCCGGGAAGGAAAACGACTGGTGTCATGCACCGTCACCACGATGCAGCAAAATCTGCTTCCACACCGAAATTTCATCGAACAAGGTATACTCCCGCTTTAATCCCCATGGCCCAAACTCAGCATGGGTAAATCCCATAATATAAACCTCCGCCCCGCTTGGCCGGCCAAAATTCCCGGCACCACTGTGTTTACCACTCAGGCTCCAGCGCACCGCTGCCCGATGCAGTTGGTGAGGGTCACTTCGACCAATTTGATGATCAATGGAAAAGGTTGCCGTTGGAAATGCCGAGCGTAATTGCATCCAGACCTGATCAGCGAAATCCCATGACCAACCACCCGCACCACCGGGATGCTCTATCCGGCAAGCCCGGTCATATTCACGCCGAATCACGCTAAAATCCTTGCACATCATGCTGCTAAGAATGTCTGCTAAGCGCTGACCCCACTCATTTTCGTTACCCTGTGCCTGATAGCCTCCGTCAACATCCTGTTCCGGGGTAAACGGTTTAGTGCAGTGCTCTGGCCCGCCCTCACGTTGAATCAGCTTGCGGGTAAAACGCTTTGGCTTCATACCCAGTTGCTTCACAATAGCTGACGTATCACGCACCAGCCACTCGTCATAAATGACATTATCTTTCACTGCACAATCGGCAATTGCACGGGCTTCAAAACGCTTACCGGTTGGTTTGCCGAATAAACCATGCCCAAGATGAGTACCCGTTGTGATCAGGCGGTGAGACGATAGAAAGCCCTGCTCCTCATCACCCGACCAGATCACATCCTCGCCCAGCAGCTGACGATCCGGAAATTCAGCCAATGTCGCTAACGTACCATCGATAACCGCCTGATTGCCCACCAACAAACCGGAAGGAAAGCGCATAGGCAAATCTTTAGCATAATAATCATGCAGTGTTGCTAAACCGCGTTGCTCCCAGATTTCATGGGTAATTCCCAGAATATAATCCGGCAAGTCACGCCAGCGCTCATCAAATCCTTTCATTGCTTAATAGGCCAACATTTCCAGTTCGATAGCCAGTTATTATATAAATGCAATGCATACGAATGCAAAACCTTTCTGGTGCGAATCTCGGTAACGAAAATTGGGAATAAGTCTAAAAAGGTGTATAAAGCAATATATCATCTACAGTTAAGGAGACGTCTCATGTCATTGAAATTCCGGCACCTTATCCTGTTACTCACACTGGCATTTTGTGCAGCTCATGCAGCAGTGGACAACAACAAAGCACCAAAGGACGCTGACCTTATCGGTATCTCCACACCTAAATCCCCCGCTGATTCACAATTCAGCGTTAATCAGCAAAAGCGTCTGGATATGTTATTCACCCGACTGGCTGGCAGTGAGGATGAGAATGCTGCCAAACGGCTGATCGCAGAAATCTGGTCTATCTGGAAAGATCCGCTGGACACGGAATTGCTGTTGCAGATGACGCAGGCGGAACAGTTTTATGTGCGTGGTAAACGCAAAGAGTCGTTTGCCATTCTTGATGAAGCCATAAAAACGTATCCCGGATACAGCGAAGTCTGGAATCAGCGGGCGACTTATTACTATTTTGCCGGAAGGTATGAGGAATCGCTGGCGGATATTGCTAAAGTTTTAGAACTGGAACCGCGCCATTTTGGTGCTTTATCGGGGAAAATCGCTATTCTGATGCGGGAAAACCGCATGGAATCAGCACTTAAAACCCTGCATCAGGCTTTGAAAATCAATCCTTTCATGCCGGAACGACGCATGTTGCTGAAGAAAAAGGAAGAATCAGAGGAAAAACCTGAGGGCTTAGCTATTTAAACCCTCAGGCCAGGGTCATTCTGTATAAATCATCTAACGCATCACAAACGGATTAGCCATTGGCTGATCCGAGATATTAATCCAGGTCGTTTTTGTCCTTGTATAATCTAACAGCGACTCAACACCTGCTTCACGCCCATAACCTGATTGATTGTATCCGCCGAAGGGAGCAATCGGTGAAATGGCACGGTAGGTATTTACATAACAAATACCGGAACGGATCTGTTTTGATACCCGGTGAGCGCGAGACAGATTCTCGGTAAACAGGCCGGAACCCAGTCCGTACACAGTATCATTTGCCATTGCTATCGCTTCCTCTTCAGTATCAAACGGCACCAGTGACATTACCGGCCCGAACATCTCAACTTTCAGGGTTTCAATGTTCATATCAGGGCATTCAACCAGAGTTGGCTGGAAGAAATGTTCACTGGCCAAACCGGGAGGACGTGAACCACCAAATCGAATGGTAGCCCCCTGTGCTGTAGCCTTTGCCAGCGTATCTTCAATGCGTTCAACCTGAGCCATTGTACAGAGCGGGCCAACATGAGTAGCAGCCTCCAGCGGATCACCGATCACAATCTGACGGGCTTTTTCACTGATACGCTCAATCAGTTCATCCATAATACTGCGCTGAATAATGCCACGGGTACAGGCAACACAGGACTGACCTGATGCACCGAAATTCCCCGCAATCAAACCATTAGCAGCACTATCCAGATTAGCATCATCAAAAACAATCATGGGTGACTTACCGCCCAGTTCCAGAGAGGTAACGGCAAAATTTTCCGCCGAGTTACGTACGACATGGCGCGCAGTCTCCGGGCCGCCGGTAAACGCAATGCGATCAACATCCGGATGAGACGTCAATGGTATTGCACAGTTCGGCGCGTCACCGGTAATAACAGAAACCACGCCTTTCGGGAAACCTGCCTGCTCCACCAAACGGGCAAATTCCAGCATCGCACACGGTGCAATTTCGGACGCCTTTAATACAACCGTGCAACCTGCAGCCAGAGCTGGCCCAAGTTTGGTCGCGGTAAGAAACATCTGAGCGTTCCATGGTACGACCGCCACTACAACACCAATTGGCTCACGCAGCGTGAATACATGCATATCCGGTTTATCAATCGGCAATGTTGCGCCTTCGAGCTTATCCGCCAGACTGGCAAAATAACGGTAATATTCTGCGACATAGCCGGTTTGTGCTGTCGTTTCAGCTGCAAGTTTACCGCTGTCAGTCGTTTCCACCTCACCCAGTTTGCGCGAATTTTCCTGAATCAAATCAGCCAGCTTATAAACCAGTTTACCGCGTGCAGTTGCTGTCATACTGCCCCACTCGCCATTCAACGCAGCCTTCGCACCACTTACAGCACGTTCAACATCTGCCTGAGAAGCACAGGAAAAACTGGCCCACGGCTGACCAGTGGCAGGATTATTACTCAGCAGGGTCTGACCTTCTGAGCCTTCACACCATTCACCGTTAATAAACAGGGAATAATGCGGTAAATTAGTCGTGTCACTCATGCGTTTTCTCCTCCTGATTCAAATATATGGACATCGCCTTCATCGTCATCGCCGACATAAAGACCAAAAATACCGTTTTCACGTTCCAGTAAATAGCGTTGCATCATAATGGTATGTGCATCAGAAACAAACTTTTTGCCCGTCAGTTCAGCAACAGGATAATACTGACCAATATCCTGTCCGTTATGATCACTGGAATAGGCCCGGTAATAGGTGAATGCGCCGGCATAACGCTGGCTCTCAAAAATAGAATAAACCGGCCCCAGATCAACCGCGACACCGGCATTCGCCAAATAGCTTTTTAAGGTTTGCAGAGCACTGCTGCCAGCCGGTACCGTCACCTGTGGTGGCCGCAGTCCATCTTCAGTCTCCTCCAGCAGTAACTGACCATCGTGTTCAATGATCGCTCCCACTCTAACGGGACGCTCTTTATTAGGAGACTGTTGCGCTGCCCGCTCAAGGCCAAGACTGAAATAGCCATTATTACCATATCCCAGCCCCATCGCCCCGGACACCTGAAAATCCTGCACCTCACCAATCAGAATCATATGATCACCGGCATCAACCCGGTTATGTACCAAACAGGAAAAACTGGCCGCAACATCAGGCAATAAAGGGCATCCCGCGGCATCAGGCTGCCATGCCAGATTTTGAAAGCGATCATCAGTTGCAGTGGCAAAGGTGTTCGATACCGTTTGTTGACTCTCTGCCAGAATATTTACTGCAAAGTGCCCGCAATTATTGAATACCTCATATAAATTCATCGATTTAGCCGGGCACACTAATAACAGCGGTGGATCAAGGGAAACCGAGGTATAAGAATTCGCCGTAAACCCGACTGGTTGCCCCTGTTCATCAAGCGTCGTCACCACGGTCACACCGGTCATAAATGTGCCAAAGGCACTGCGTAATGCGCGGGAATCAAAATTTGCTGTTTTAGGCTTCACTCCCCTGCTTCCTGTCTGGCTGGCAATGACACAAGATTGCAATTCCGTTTGCTAAAAAGCAATGATAATTTCAGCCGTAATTAAAATTTCGGCCGCCAAAATAAACCACACATTATGGTAAGCTATTGCTTCAGTTTGATTTTCTAAATGGAGGTTTCCCAATGTTCTGGCTATTTCTTGGTGTTCTGATTTGGACAGTTGCGCACTTCTTTCCCAGCGTTTTACCTGAAAAACGTAAAGAAATCATGGACTCACTGGGTAGCAAATACATGGGAATCTTTGCCGGGATTATTGTCTTATCGCTTGTCCTGATCATTATTGGCTGGCGCAGTTCAGCCGCTGAAATACTCTACCACCCCCCTGAATGGGGCAGACCATTGAATATGGTGTTCATGTTGGTGGCTGTTATCATGTTTGGTGCTGCACATGGCAAAAGTAAGCTCAGACAATATATCCGGCACCCTATGTTAACAGGAGTACACCTGTGGGCACTGGGGCATCTGCTGGCAAATGGTGAAACCCGCTCAGTGGTTTTATTCGGTGGTATGTTGATCTGGAGCGCGGCTTCCATTTACCTGATTAACAAACGTGACGGCGACTGGGAAAAGCCAACTGAAACAGCGCCATTGGAAGGTGAGGTAAAATTGATTGTCATTTCACTGGCAGTATATGCAGTACTGGCGTTATTACACCCTTACTATACCGGTATGACGTTGATGACCGGCTAAAGCAATTTATCGCTGACCGGGCGGTACACGTCGGGTCAGCGCTATACCCAAAATAATCAGTAACAACGCCGCCATGCTGTGCCATTCGATGACTTCGCCCAGAATCAATGCTCCGGTGAAATAAGCCACAGCCGGAATTACATAATTAATATACGACAGGAAAGTTGGCCCGGCGCTACCTATCACAGCAAACAGCAGGATGGTTGCAATTCCGGTTGGGCCGATTCCCAGCCAAAGCACAGATAACAAGGATTTAAGGCTATAGGTTTGTTGCCAGGGTAATTCCTGTACCAACCAGACCGGCACAATTAACACACTGGCAACAAGCATCACCCCTGCCCCTGCCACCAACGGATCGCTCTTCGGAAAACGCCGGACTAAAATACTGTTTAAGGCATAACTCAATGCCGCCATCAAAATCAGTAAGCTACTGAACAATGTTCCGTGTCCACCAATAATGGATGGCCAGAGGATGGTAATTACACCAGTAACCCCTAGGCAAAACCCCGCCACCTTAAAACGATTCAACCGTTCACCAGCCACCAGATAATGCGCCATAATCATCGTTGCCAACGGCATAATCGCCATCAACAAACCAGTAATACCGGAACTCACCTCCTGCTGCCCCCAGCTAATTAAATAAAAGGGCAGCAGATTCCCCATAATGCTCAGTATCAGATAAACCAGCCAGGTAAAAGCATCCGTCGGCAGGCGTAACCCTTTGAACCACATAAAACCCGTCAATATCAGTGCCGCCAGTAAGACGCGACTGGCGACAACACCAATCGGAGTAAAACTGTCCAGCGATACCGTTATGAACATAAATGAGGTTCCCCAGAAGGCAATCAGAGCTACTAAAGACAGCCAGTTGCCCAGGGTAGGATGATGATTTGCAGTCACAGCCATACTCCGGTTGAATCGGCGTATTAAGCTTAAGCTATTGCTAAAATGCAATAGCCATGGCACAAAATAGCTGAGCTGTGATATTTTGCTTAATCAGGTTAGCATGCTGAAACGCGGCGGCTGCGAACAGAAAAACCCTTGTAACCGGCACAACAACACAAAAACCGACTTAATTATTGACCGGCGCCCCGGGTATTCTGTTATTAATTTTTCTTCTGAACAGAGGGGTTGTCATGCCTGAACTGGATATTATCCATGATATTCTCAATAACAGCGCACTGGCAGCTGATATGCCATTGCTACGTAATGAACTACCGGCAGATGCCGGACTCACAGTAGCCGACAAGCGCACCCTGGTAGATCAGGCCCGGGTATTGATCGAGCAGGTATACGCCCATTTACACCTGAAAACAGCGTTATACGGCATTGACCCGGTGCAGCGTCTTACACTCTTGCAATACCGGCTGGAAGATCCGGAAGATGATGTAGTGAAAAAAGAGCTGGAGTTCCACCGTGAACTGATTGGCATCTTCCATAGCATGCATGACCTGCATACCAATTATGTACTTCCTGTACCTTACCGGCGTATGACGGCAGTGTTACCTTTCCTTGTGGAAGAGTTCTTCGATGACAATGAGCAACCTCATTACATCGTCACTAAAATGATCACCAGCTTCAAACACGAGTCTTTCAAACCCGGTGTTGAAATTCTGATCTGGAATGGCTTACCTATTAAAGAAGCAATCCGGCGCAATGGCGAGAATGAATCCGGCAGTAATGCTGCTGCACGCTTTGCGGTTGGCCTGCGCTCCCTAACTATTCGTCCGCTTTCTATCAGTTTGCCGCCGGAAGAAATACATATTCTCATCCATTACCGTGATGCGGAAAATCAGGAACACACGATTGAGTTTGAGTGGCTGACACTGAAAGCCGGTGCGACCTCCACCGCAGATATTGGCCTCAGCATTGATCGCAGCAGCGCCATCAGAGACATTCTGGACATGGACCAGGGCATGGATGATTTGTATCAGGAGTCCATGATGGGGTATCACTTACAGGCTGAGCAAATTAACCTTTGCCGGGCACAGTTATATGCCAGTACTGCTAACGCTGAAGTACCTGGTCAGCCGTCTTTAACTGATGCATTAGAATCAAAAATACCCGATGTTATCCGCGCCGCAACCTTAAAAACACCCAGCGGTGAGTTCGCTTATTTGCGCTTGTATTCATTCATGGTTGATGACCATCAGAGCTTTCTGGCTGAAATTATTCGCCTGTTACAGAAACTACCGCAAAACGGTTTGGTGCTGGATTTGCGCGGTAATCCGGGAGGACTCATAACTGCAGCAGAAACCTTGCTACAGCTATTAACGCCAAAAACTATTGAGCCGGAAAAAGCTCAGTTCAAAAGCGATCCGCTGGTCAGAGAACTGTGCCGCCGCAATGCACCATCACCGATTGTGCCAATGATTAATCTTGGCCCATGGGTTGACTCCCTGAGCAGGGCACATGCCAGTGGCGCCATATATTCCACCGGCCACAGCATTACTTCCGAACACGATGCTAATGCCATCGGTCAGGTTTACACAGCGCCCGTCGTTCTGATTACTGACGCCTATTGTTACAGTGCTGCTGATATGTTCGCCGCCGGATTCCGCGACCATAAAATCGGGCAGATTCTTGGTGCCAGTGATAATACCGGGGCCGGAGGAGCCAATGTCTGGAAGCATATGCTGTTGCGGGTATTGGCTGATGTACCGGGTATTGATGAATCCGGCATCCTGAAAAAGGTTTTTCGTGAATTACCGCGCTTTGCAGATTTTCGCGTCTCCAGTCGCCGGATGTTAAGAGTGGGTGATGAAGCAGGCATGCCATTAGAAGACTTTGGTGTGGAACCGGATCAGCGTCATTATATGACCCGCAATGACATTTTGAACGGCAATGAAGATCTGTATAACCATGCAGCAAAGATCCTCGCAGCACAGCCACGGTATAAACTGGAAGTAACCGTTGATGCTGCCAGATGCCGCCTGAAACTGAAAACCCTGAAAGTAGATCGTGTTGACTGGTTTATTGATGACCGCGCCAGCGGCTCAAAGGATATTAAACACAATAAAGCGACAATTAAATTACCAAAATCAGCAGAAAAACGCCGCGTAAGGTTGGAAGCCTACGAACAAGGCCGTAAAGTAGCCGTCTCAAAACAGTACATCGTATGTGAGGAATAATGGCTTCGGCAGCAAGCACCCCCCCGGCAGAACTTAATACAATCAGTTGTGATGAATTACCGGCAGGTACTCTTACTGTCGAACAGGCCCAGCAACGTATTCTGGAACCCTTACAGGCAGTTAGCGGAACCGAACGCCTGAATCTGCGTGAAGCAATCGGACGCATTCTGGCAACAGATATTACTGCTGCTATAGATGTGCCTCCTCACCGTAACTCATCAATGGACGGCTACGCATTTACCCATCCGGTAGCCGAAGAGCAGCTACTAACCGCTTTAACAATCTGCGGCATTTCTTTTGCGGGTAAACCCTATCAGGGCATGGTTAAGCACGGTGAATGCGTGCGTATTATGACGGGGGCAGTAGTGCCACAAGGCTGTGACACAGTCATTATGCAGGAAAACTGCCAACGCGAGGGCGATTTAATAACCATTAACAGCCTGCCTCAGGCCGGAGACAATGTGCGCCACCCCGGTGATGATATGCAGCGGGGTGATTTAGTGTTAACTGCCGGGCGTAAACTCAATGCTGCAGATCTGGGTTTATTAGCCTCGCTGGGAATTGGGGAAGTTGATGTTATCCGGCGACCACGTGTAGCTTTCTTTTCCACCGGCGATGAACTGAAAGCAATCGGGGAACCACTGACAGCAGGTGATATCTATGACAGCAATCGCTATACCCTGCACGGCATGCTACAGCAACTGGATGTTGAGATTATCGATATTGGCGTGGTTCGTGATACGGCAAATGATGTTGAACAGGCCTTTATCAGCGCCAGCCAGCGTGCTGATGTGTTAATTACCAGCGGTGGTGTCTCGGTAGGTGATGCTGATTTTGTTACCGCCACCCTTGAAAAACTGGGCGAAGTTAATTTCTGGAAAATGGCAATGAAACCAGGTAAACCACTGGCTCATGGCAAGCTTGATCAGTGCCTGTTTTTTGGTTTGCCCGGCAATCCGGTTTCAGTAATGGCAACTTTTCTGTTATTTGCCCGTCCGGCAATACTGAAATTACGGGGTGAAAATGTGACGGCGTTACCGGAATATTCTGCCACCTGTACAGAAACACTCCGTAAAGCACCGGGGCGCAAAGAATATCAGCGTGGTATTGGTTATCAGGACGCACAGGGGCAATGGCAGGTCAGCAGCACTGGGAAACAGGAATCCCATATGCTGCGCTCAATGAGTCAGGCTAACTGTTTTATCGTGCTGGAACGTGAAACCGGCAACCTGCCTGCAGGTAGCAAAGTAAAAATTATTCCATTTGATGGCTTGCTCTGAAATCATGCTGAATCGCATGACCCTGAACAATGCGGGATCAGCTTCACGCTCAAAACCCGCAAATAAAAATAGCAAAGATAAAATGCTTGAAAATTATTATGCACCTGTCTCATAGCCATTTATCAGTCGCCGGTGGTTGATAGCTGGCCATATTTTCCAGCAATGTCTCCGGCTCAGATTCCACCAGCAACATGCTCCGGTGAACAGGCTTCACAAATTTTTCGTCACAGGCCCGCTGCAGAAACTCACACAGACCATCATAATAACCGGCAATATTCAACAGAGCACAGGGCTTGTGATGGAAACCCAGCTGCGCCCAGGTCAGCACCTCAAAGATTTCCTCTAACGTCCCCAGGCCACCCGGTAAAGCAATAAAGCCGTCAGAACACCCGGCCATCAACGACTTACGTTCATGCATAGAATCCACCACATGCAGTTTGCTCAACCCGGTATGCGCTACCTCTTTGTCCACCAGCGACTGAGGCATTACACCAATCACCTCACCACCACCTGCCAGTACGGTATCTGCCACCTGCCCCATCAAACCGACACAGGCACCACCGTAAACCAAACCAATATTTTGTTTTAACAGTGTCGCGCCCAGTTCACGTGCCGCCGCCATATAAGCCGGGTTATTCCCGCTGGATGAACCACAATAAACACAAATTCTTTGCATTATCTTTTCCTGTTTTACCCATGCATATTATTCATCAACTGCCGGATTCTGGCCATCATCGAGATATTCTTGCAGACGTTTGATGCGCGCTTCCGTTAACTCGCCCAGCGCAATATGGTAAAGCATTGGATACATGCTACCCCAGCAATATCGGGGATTATCTTCATCACAGGCAAACATTGCTGCTATTTCAGCATCACGAAACACAATCCAGGCGCGCTGCGCAGCCCGCAACTTTTTGATATAGGGCGTGTTACCTTTTTCCTTATCCAGCAATTGTTTCCAAACCTGATTTAATTTTGCATCAATTTTTTCAAAATCTTCCAGAGCACACTGGTTCATTTCTATCTGTGTACCACTGGGGTCACAGCCATCAGCTAATAGTAAACCGGGAGATAAAAACAAGAGAAGGAGAGGAAGGAATAAGAATCTGTTCATGGGTATCACCTGACTATGGACTCAGATGTAGTTTAGCAGAAACCCGATACGGGCTAATCATAAATCCGGCGCTGCCCTCCATGGCTACAACGCCGGTTTAGATTTACATCACATTAGCATTATTGCTGCCGCTGAGTGTTTTGAATCCGTGCGTTAGACGTGTCTTCACCGGCACGGGCAGCCTGTGCTGCCGCCAGTCGGCGTGCTTCCCGCATCAATGCACGGCGCATTGCCGGTGTCATCGCCGGAATAGCAGGCATTGAGTCTTGTGCTGCGTTTTGCATTGCATCACCGGTATTCATTGTTGCACCACCATCAGCCCATACAGTTGATGCAGATAAAGCGAAAGTAACAGCCAGTAATAAAGTTTTCATTGCGTTTTCCTTTGTTCAAAATTCAGGCTGTATCGTATTGTTTTTAAGCAACCTCAGGTATCCCTTAAAGCAGGGAGGCATGAATCAGGTAGCTTTGCTGAATATAAAATAAACAAGGCCAGAAATGAGTGAGTTCCCTCCTTTTAAAATGAATTCCTCAGCATTTACTTAAGGATAAAGCGCCGGAAAAACCATTTCATTTTATTAATTTTTTTCCGCCACGAATCAATGTTAACAGCATCATTCCGTTCTCTGCCTGCTGTTAAAGCCACCGGATGACTACTTCCAAAGCGCGCAGCTGCACTTGGTTTGATTTTTTCCACCTGTTGCTGTTGCAGTAGTGCCGGGTTAGCCTGATAGCTACCATATTGTTCCAGCGCGGTATCAAGATAACGCAACAGCAAACGCGTTTTCAGTGGCTTAAACATATAGCGGTATACCCGGGCCTGATTGATCAGATTTACAATTGCAGTTGAATCAGCACTATCCGCCAAAATAATAGAAACCAGCTGTGGGTATTCCTGCTTCAATAGTGAAAAGAATGCCAACGCATTCTGATAGTCACCAGATATACTGCAAATCACCACACCTACTTCGTGTGCGAGCATCAAATCCAGCGCCGCATCGTAACTTTCCACCCGCAAAAGTTGATTTTCAGGCAATCTATCACTGACGACCCGGCTCAGCGCCGCATCACCGTTCAACAGTATGACTTGCCCATTGAATTGTGTATTGCGCACCACTTCCGGAATAGCCTCATCATTCGCCGGATTGGTTGTTATTAACGGCTCAACTAATGGCTGAGCATCAATCTTTTTAACACTGGCAGCCGAAAGTTTTTTATTAGTATCTGCCTCCAGTCGCTGCCCGACTGACACCGCCTCCTGAATAGTGGCTATAAATTCTTCATTATCCCAGGGCTTATTCAGAAAACGATACACTTCTCCGTCATTGACTGAACCAATAATCGCCGCCAAATCCGCATAGCCAGTCAGTAAAATTCGCACTGTGTCCGGTGAAACATTTTTTGCTGAACGCAGCAAATCCACACCTGACATAGAAGGCATTCGCTGATCAGTGACTAATAAATGAAAATGCTGCTCCCCCAGCAATTCGAGTGCCTGATACCCGTCTGTTGTGATCGTTACCTGATATTTGCGCCGAAAGAGCGCCCGCATACTTTTCAGGATACGCTCCTCATCATCCACAAACAAAACACGTGGCTTTGAAGCAGAATGATTTTGCATCTCCTCACCCGGCTCCTGTAATTCCCCGATGCTGGCTAATCGATTAGCCAACAACATCAGGCTGCCTCCATGAACGCAACCTGTATTGGCAAATCCACCGTAAAACAAGTGCCTTGCCCTTCCACTGACTCCACACTGATATCTCCCTCATGCTCATCAATAATCCGCTTCACAATAGCGAGTCCAAGTCCGGTTCCCTGACCTGCTGCTTTGGTAGTAAAAAAAGGCTCAAACATTTTGCTCATCGCTTCACCTGATATTCCAGGCCCGTCGTCCGCAATTTGTATACGGACGAAATCGTTATGACTACGGGTAACGATACGGATTAATCCACCCTGTGGGGTTGCCTGAACAGCATTGCTAATCAGATTAAGAAACACCTGGTTGACTGCAGACGGAAAGCAATGAATGTCCGCTACATCAGCATAATCCTTCTCCAAATGTCTGCCTTTCAGCAAATGGCGGGCAATTTTCAGCGTACTTTCCAGTCCATCATTAACATTAAACTGCCTGACTTTGTCTCTATCCAAACGGCTGAAATTTTTCAGACTCCCGATAATCTCTGTTATCTCTTCCATGCCATGTAAACTGTCAGTCAGTAATTCCTGTGTCTCTTCAATGATTTCTGCATCTGCAAGCGCCACGCTCAACTCGCTGACCTGCTGTAAACTGTCAGCAATATTTTCTTCTTTCCCGCTATCATCATCCAACGACTGTTTTAATGTCAGATTAGCCTGCTGTAACTCCGTGATGCTCACCATATGGCTATTAATAATCTCCATACCGCTTTTGACATAAGTCAACGGCGTATTAATTTCATGGGTAATTCCGGCCATCATCTGCCCCAGAGACGTCATCCTTTCGGCATGTATGAGTTGGGCCTGAGTATCTTTTAAATCAGTTAAAGCCTGTGCCAACTCCTGATCGCGCACAATTTCCTGCCGCACCAGTTTTTTATTGGCCTGCCGCAAATATAAAGCTGCTTTAATTAAGCGATAGATTGCATAAAACACGAGGAGTAACAGAAAACCACTATAAACCATCAGATATTGACGGTAAGTATTTTGCTCTATCAACTGATGACTGAAATGCTGATTAGCTAACTGGCTTAGTTTTTTGTTTAATTCGATAGTTGTTAATTTCTCAAATTTCTGCAAAACACCTGTGTCAGCATTATTAACCTGACGTATGAGCTGCTGTTTTTTTGCCACCGCCTGCTCATACTTTTCTAATTCCGGCATTATGGTGGCATTACCATCTAATTGTGCGGAAAGATGCCCCAAGTCTCGCTTTAAAGCACTAAACAACTTTTCCGTTTCGGGAAGATCTGTCGCTATCTGTTTACGATTTACGGAACCTGATACCAAAGCGTCCCACTCAATATCCATCTGTTTCAACATGCGCAGATTATAATTAACCCGCCCATAGGCATAATTATCAACACCTTGTGATTTTGTATATAAGAAAACCAGCAATCCGATAGAAATTACTAATACAGCGGCCAACGCCAGATAATGAAGAATCCTTTTCATAGCACCCTTTAACCTCAGGTATTAATAACCAAAGATTATGCCCGTAAAAATATTTTTATGCTTGTCGAACGACTTGCTCCGCGCCGTACTGAGTATCGATGAGTGCCAATAAGGATAGCTTAAATTCTGGTATACGGCATGAATAATACGTTACAAAAATAAAGATAATTTATTTATTCAAAACAAAGTTTTTTCTATCAGCTGTTAAGCCGCTTATTTTTATTCATCACACTGAATAAACCTTGCTTTTAGACAACTTTTATCCTGGCAAAGCATTACAGGAAAAAGTAACAACCCACCGTTTAAAACACCAAACAGTATCTTCAAAATTTTAAGGCGCTCAAAACCCGCAGCCACAAGAACCGGGGAATGGAAAAACCTAAAAACGTCTTTATTCGTGGTTATTTAACCTTCTGCAGCGACACAGCATTCATACAGTATCGCAACCCTCCCGGTGCAGGCCCATCCGGAAAAACATGCCCCAAATGTGCCTGACAGGTATTACAAACCGCTTCTATTCGCGTCATGCCATGAGAGTGATCGGCATGATAAGCTATTGCATTAGCCTCAACAGGTTGTGTGAATGACGGCCAGCCAGTACCGGATTCAAATTTTTCACTGGCATCAAATAACAAAGTATCACAGCACACACAGCCGTAACGGCCTTCACTAAACAAACTGCACATCTCAGAACTAAATGGCCGCTCTGTGCCCTGCTGTCGGGTAACACGGTATTGTTCAGGCGTTAATTTCGCCTGCCATTCTTCTTCCGTCTTTCTCACTTCACGCGCCGGAGGTAAATTTCCATCCCGTGCCAAACGTAGTATTTCATTCCAATCAAGCATTATTTCACCTCAGTTTATATTCAACCCGGGGTTGCCAGCAGTGTAAATTCCGCCAGTTCACTGCACCAAACCTGATGCCCGCAACAAAACGGCTGTTTATCAGCATCATAGATAATCAAATCCATTTCCATACCATAAGGTGCAGCGTCCCCGGCAAATAATTGCTTATCTCCCGCTGAAATCGGTGCACAGCGGATGGTAACCCGCCCCTGACTGCCGAACACGCCATACCGGCTCTCATGCAACAGTGTCGAAGGCTGACTAAGATCCTGTTCCAGTAAATCAGGAAAGCGGGCCGCTATTGTTGACTCACGCTCCACCAACACCGTGCGACCCGACACTTTAAAGATTCGCTTATAAGTATGCACCTGCTCACCCGGTGCAATCGCAAGTTTCTTCGCCAGCGTAGCACCAGCTGCCACCGTATCTGCCGCAATCACTTCGATGGATAAGTCCAGAGACTTCTGTAACGCACGTGTGGCAAAACTCAGTGTAGTACCAACATCATAACTCAGGCGCTGATCCGCAACAAAACGCCCCTGCCGCCCTTTGCGATAAGCCAAACCTACTTCCTCAACCCCGTTCAACGCCTGGCGTGCTGTCATCCGGCTAATACTCAGCTCATCCGCCAGTATCCGCTCAGAAGGCAACGCATCATGTGCTTTCAACTCCCCCTTTCGTATTCTTGCAATCAGCTGATCACGGGTGCGCTGATAGATGGGAACGGCTTTTGTTGCCGGTTGTTTTTTATGGTTGCTGCTACTCATTCCGGCATCCTCTTATATTCACACCAACAGAGCAAGTCACCGTGAAAATATTGCTTGCACCTGTCAAGCCTTCAGAGCTAACATCAAATACTGGTATATACCAAACATTTCTTTCCCGGAGCAAGCATGACTCAGCCATTGCCAACCCACACACAAACCATCGTTATCGGCGGCGGTATCGTCGGCTGTTCCGTCGCTTACCACCTTGCCAAAGCCAATCATGATGTGGTCTTACTTGAGCGCAAACAACTCACCTCCGGCTCCACCTGGCATGCTGCTGGCTTAGTCAGTCAGTTCCATGGTTTTCCCTGTGTCACCAAACTGGCCTGTTATGGTATAGAGTTGATGCAACAACTGGAGGCAGAAACCGGCCAGGCCACCGGCTTCAAGCGCGTCGGTGCAACTGCAGTCGCCATGAACGTCGCACGCCAGGAAGAACTACGCCGTCGAAAAGACATCGCTATTGGCCAGGGTGTCGAAGTCCAGACACTCAGCATCGACCAACTCAGCCAGCAATGGCCGCTACTCAAAACCGACGGTATTCTGGAGGCAATTCATTTCCCCAACGATGGCCAGACCAACCCCATCGACACCACCACAGCACTGGCTAAAGGTGCACGCATGGCAGGGGCTAAAATCTTCGAAAATACCGCTGTCACTGAACTGATCATTGAGAATGGTAAAGCAGTTGGCGTACACACTGCTGGCGGTCAGATTCGTGCCGAAAACGTGGTCAATTGCACAGGAATTTGGGGTAAGGCCTTTGCTGAGGCTAATGGAACACGACTCCCGATTCAGCATAACCAGCATTTCTATATCGTGAGTGAAGCCATCGAAGGGCTGCGCGAACCAACACCAGTTCTGCGCATTTATGATGAACAGGCTTATTACAAGGAAGATGCCGGCAAGCTGATGATTGGCTTTGCCGAACTAAACGGGTTGGCCTGGGATCCGAAAGGTGGCATTCCGGGTGACTTTGAGTTTGATGAACTGCCCTACCCTGATGATCATCTCGACGCCGTGCTGGAAAAATGCATTGAGCGTGTGCCAGCGCTGGGTGATGTTGGCATACGCATGTTTTTTAATGGCCCGGAGGGATATACCCCCGATGCGCGTTATTATCTCGGTGAAGACCCGGATATCAGCAAGCTGTTTGTGGCAGCAGGGTTTAACTCCAGCGGGATTCAGAATGGCCCCGGTGCGGGGATGATACTGGCAGAGTGGATTCTGAAAGGCCATGCACCACGTGATTTGGTAGATGTTGATGTACGCCGCATCCAACCACACCAGGCCAACCGTGAATATCTGTTACAGCGCGGTCCGGAAACGCTGAGCGAAACCTATGCGCCGCATTACCCGTATAAGCAGCGTTCCACCATGCGTGGGTTACGGCGCTCACCCATTCATGAGCAATTGAAGCATGCAGGCGCAGTATTCGCTGAAGCAGCGGGCTGGGAACGACCAATGTGGTTTGCACCGCAGGGGGTAAAAGCTGAATATGAGTATGGTTATAACCGCACGCCATGGTTTGAGCATTGGGCGAATGAGCATCATGCCGTGCGCAATGATGTTGGCCTGATTGATTTGAGTCCGTTCTGCAAAATTCAGGTTGCAGGTAAGGATGCGGAACGATTTTTACAGCAGATTTGCACCAATAATGTAGCAGTGAAACCAGGACGGGTCGTGTACACGCAATGGCTGAATGAGCGGGCTGGCATTGAAGCAGATGTCACAGTAGCACGGCTGGCGGAGGATCAATACCTGGTAATGACTTCGGCAGCAACCGGTTTGAATGAGCTGCGCTGGCTGCGCAAACATAAGCCGGAAAATGCGGATATTGTTATCAGTGACATTAGCACTTCACAAGCCACTTTCGGTATTAGCGGGCCACGCGCTCGGGATTTTCTGGCAGCATACAGCGATACCGATATGTCGCACACAGCCTTCCCGTTCAGTACCACACAAAATATAAATCTCGGCCCGGTCGCCGTGCGAGCGCAACGGATCAGTTATAACGGCGAATGTGGCTGGGAAGTGTTTGTCGATAGCTCATTCGCACCCTATTTGTTTGAAATGCTGATGTCGGGCGATAAGGCGCCTGCGCCAACACTGGTGGGTTTTCATGCCGGAGAGTCGCTGCGCACCGAAAAGGCTTACCGCCACTGGGGGCATGACATTGGTTATGCCGACACCCCGCTGGAAAGTGGTTTACTGTTCGCCAGCAAGCTGGACAAACCGGGCGGGTTTATTGGTGCGAAAGCACTGCAGGAGAAAGTCGCAGCGGGTGATAACCAGCGAGTGTTGCTACAGTTTTTGCTGGAGAAGAACGAGAAGTTTTTGTACCACAATGAACCGGTTTATTTGAATGGCAAGCTGGCAGGCTCGATCACCACCGGGACTTATGGCCATACGCTGGGTGCACCGGTAGGGCTGGGGTGGGTGACTTTGCCGGAGGGGATAACAGAAAATAATTTGACCACGCAACGATGGGAGTTGCTGGTGGCGGGTGAAATGATTGGAGCCGCTGCCAGTTTGGAGCCTATGTATGATGCAGGGAATTTACGGTTGCGGTCTTAAAGGAGGAAAACATGCCAACACTAACCAAAAACCAAATCGATACTTTCCACCGCGAAGGCTACTTGCTGTTAGAAAACGCCATCGCCCCGGACATGTTAAAGAAGCTACAACAAGACTTCGAGCAGTGGAAAGAGGAAAGCCGCCAGTACAGCGAGTCTTATGGCAACAGCTACGACGGTCGCCCACGTTTCAGTCTGGAGCCCGGGCATAGTGCTGAACAACCTGCGCTACGCCGAATCGCTTCTCCTGTAGAAATCTCCGATAACTACCTCGCCGCCATGCGCGATAACCGGGCACTGGATGCGCTACAGGATTTAATCGGGCCAAATATTAAATTTGAGAACGCCAAGGTTAATTCCAAACAACCCGGCGCCGCAACTACAGTGAAATACCATCAGGATTTTGCTTTTGAGGCGCATACTAATGACGATATGGTCACAGTGCTGTTTTTCATTGATGATGTCACTGAAGACAATGGCCCGCTAAAAGTCGTGCCGGGTTCACATACCGGCCCGATTTATGAGCATTGGCATCATGGCATATTCACTGGCGCGGTCAGTGAGACGGTAGATAAGGAAATACGCGAACAGGCCGTGCCGTGTTTTGGTAAAGCGGGTTCAGCCTGTTTAATGCATACCCGAGTGGTGCATGGTTCAGAGCCAAATTTATCGGACGGGCCGCGCACACTGTTTATTTGTTCGTATACTGCTGAGGATTCTTATCCGCTGCATGCGAATCATATTCCGAGTGAATATCAGTATGAAGTAGTCCGCGGTGAGGCAACCGGGCGGGTGCGGTGTACACCGTATGAAATGGCGATTGCCGAGATGCCGACAGGTGCATCGTTTTTTGAGCAACAAGCAAAGGAAGTTGCATAATGACTAACCAAACACCCCCACGCGGCTTCCCCACCGCAGAATTCGAAGCCCGTGTCGCCAAAGCACAGGCAGAAATGCTGAACAGTGAAATGGATGGCATCGTGTTATCGACGCCGCAAAATTTCCGTTATTTCTCCGGTTTCAATTCGCAGTTCTGGGAAAGCCCGACCCGGCCGTTTTTCCTAGTGGTGCCACGAGAAGGCTTGCCAATTGCAGTAGTGCCAAGTATCGGCGCACCGGCGGTCGCAGAAACGACCTGGATTACCCGGATTGAAACCTGGGCTGCGCCCTGTCCTGAGGATGATGGGGTAAGCCTGCTGGACAGCGTGCTGAGTAATCTGCCACGACGTTTTGCTAAAGTTGGCTGGGAAATGGGGCGTGAATCGGTAATCCGGATGCCGATTATGGATTTTGATCGACTGCGGGCGAATATTAACGGAATTGAGTTTGTCGATGCATCATCGCTGATTTGGGGTTTACGTATGGTGAAGTCAGAGCGTGAAGTAGCGAAGGTGAGTGAAGCCTGTCGGATTGGCAGCGATACCTTCGATTTATTTACACAACGTATACAGTACGGCTGGACAGAAGTCGACGTCGCACGGGAATTTCGCAAAGCGGCGTTTGAGTGCGGGGCGGATAATGCACCGTTTGTGTCGGTGTGCTCCGGTGATAATGGCTATGGCCAAATTATCGCCGGGCCATCTGAAGTACCGCTCACTGACGGACGGATTATGTTTATTGATACCGGCCTGCAGTTTGATGCTTACTTCTGTGACTTTGACCGTAATTTTGCTTTTGGGCATATCAGCGATGCCGCCAAACGGGCTCATGAAGCAGTGTGGGATGCAACGCAGGCGGGGATTGATGCGGCGCGGCCAGGAATTACTGCCGAAGATTTATGGGCAGCGCAGAATAATGTGCTGGTTGCAGCAGGCGCGCAATCGGGGAATGACGTGGGGCGTTCCGGACATGGTTTGGGAATGCACCTGACTGAACCACCGTCGAATATGCAGGGCGACCGTACCGAACTGAAACCGGGAATGATTATGACCATTGAGCCGGGGTTGGAATTTGCACCAGGGAAAAATATTGTGCATGAAGAGAA
>JBMZDK010000024.1:0-25097 GCA_049614265.1 Thiolinea sp. | reverse complement strand
ATATTGTGATCAAGCAGGCAGGTTTCGGCATCCTGCTGCCGATAACCCTCAAAACATTCATCATGGTTACCGGCAATAACGATTTTATGGGTGTAGTTTTGCTGGCTGAAATAGCGGGCAAAACTGAGGGTGTCATGCAGATCGCCACGCCCGGTGAAATCACCACAATGGATAAGAACGTCACCACTGCCAAGGTCAGGAAGTTGATGGTGCAGAGAATGTGTGTCAGAAATGAAGGTGAGTTTCATACTGTGTGCAAATCCACCATGATACCCGTTCCCCGGCAGGGTGTGTCAGTCTTGTCAGCAACCTACCTGCCTGATTACCAGTCCTTGTCTGGCTGACTCACGAACCATATTGGCCACACTGGTTTGTTTTAAGCAGTAGTCTACCTTTAACATCACCGGACGTGCTCTGGCAACCTGGGTGTTGTGTATGCCGGGAATGGTGCTGAGAACATCCAGTATTTGTTGGGTTCCGGCAGTCTCTGTTGGGTTTTTTAACCAGAGGATGGCAGTACTCTTGCTGATATTATCTGGCAATACTTTATTGAGTAATTCCGTTAAACCTTTGGTTTGCGGCATCATGGTCATGATTATTCTCCCTCGGCTGGATAACTATTATTTAGCTGATTAATCCGTATTGTTTTTACAAAGAGTTTCCCATGTGTTGTAGCTGTTGAAGGGAAACGCTTTGTGTTTTCTAGTTATCATGCAGTTTAGAAGATTTGTTGTTGTGATTCTGTGAAATGCTTGGCATTTTTGCTGTGATGTAATGAAATTTACCGACGATTACGGCGAAAGTTATCCAGAAAATGGATCATAGCCTGATTGCGGGTTGCCTGCGCGATATCAAATACTGTCTTGCCATCGCGGGTACGGGCATAAAGTGGTGTGCCAAGGTGTAATAAATACTGCGCAGCCCGGACATGGCCAAACCGTACAGCATGGTGCAATGGCATCCAGTTGCCGGAGGTTCGCACATCGTGGCGCGCCCCTTTGCTGCGCAGGAGCTGCATCACATTCAGGTGACCCTTGGATGCTGCAGCATGCATGGGGGTTTCCCTGCTGAGGTTGGTGTAATTGACATTTGCGCCCTGGTTAATCAGATGAGCGACTGAGGAATAGAGTCCGGCCCGCGCCGCATAAAACAGACTGTCGTTATTATCAGCCTGTGCCGACCCGGAGCAGAGAAACCATAAAAGGCATAATGTCAGTGTTGCGCGATAATTATACTTTTTCAAAGGAATTACCTCATTTAATGATTTTTCCGGAGTATAGTTCACGTGCACTAAGGTCTTGATTTAAAAAATTGATATCCGGCCTGTAGTTTTCGCCGATGGGTAAATTATCTGCTTGTTGTTGAAATATTTAGCGTTTTTCCTTTGTCTGCTGCCCGCTACCCCTTATCCCACAGAGTATCTTTTAACGTAACGGGAATGTGCATTATAGCTGCTGCCTGTATGCCGACCTCAGTGGCATCAGGGCTTGCCATGTTCACTAATTTCAACAAAGGATACCTTTCATGCGAGGATTGAGTCTGTTCGTATTCCTGTGCGCAATGCACTGGGGAGGAGTGGCGGTAGCCAATACAAAACCCGTGGCCGATGCGGGTACTAAACAAAAAGTCTTACCGGGTTCACCGGTTTTGCTGGACGGAAGCCAGAGTTTTGATACCGATGGTGATTCGATTACCTATAGCTGGGAACAATTGTCTGGTCCTTCCATTGGTTTGGGGACAGCTGATTTCCCACAGTTGAATTTCACGGCTCCGGATGTAACGGTGAAAACCAGGCTGGTGTTCCGCCTGACGGTGACTGATGATCAGGGGAAAAGAGGGCGTGACCGTGTAGCTGTGGTGGTGGATCCCCGTGGTTCGCGGCCACAGGCAAATGCCGGTGAAGATTTTGCAGTCAGCAGTGGAGCGACAGTTATTCTGGATGGATCAGCCAGTACTGATCCTGACAATGATATTGAGCGTTTTGCCTGGAAGCAGTTGAATGGTGTTCCGGTCGACTTACAGGATGCTGATACGGTGCGTGCAGTATTCGTTGCACCGGATGTGACAGAAACAACAGTACTCAGATTCCGCCTGCGGGTATTTGATGTCAGACAGCGGCATCGCGCGGATTTTATCTCAGTGACCGTTGAGCCTGATGCGGGGACTGAGGCTCCCGGACAGCCTGTGGATGTTAGTGTTTCCGCAGGTGATGCGAGTTTGCTGGTTAGCTGGAATGCACCACAAACGGGTGGATTGGTGCAAAGCTATAATATTTGTGTCGCTGAGTCAGCAATTGCTGATCCTGCAACCTGTGCCGGTGGTACTTTATTATTGGCGCAAAGGAGCGAGGCTTTAATTGAAGGATTAACAAACTGTACTGAACATTTTGTGTACGTGATTGCCGTGAACAGTGCGGGGAGTAATTTCGCAGCCAGCAGTGCGGAACCTCAGGCTCCGGCTGGGCTGGAATATATTGCCACGACTGACTTTTTCCAACAGGCTGCCAATAACCGCATTCACAATCTTGATCTGAGTGCTGATGGTCGTTATGTCGTCTTTGATACTTACAGCAGTTTGGTGGCGGAAGATACGGTGGCAAACAGCCAGGATGTTTATCTGCGCGACCGGGTGAGTAATTCGCTGACGCTGATTTCGGTTGGCAATGTTGGCTCCGGTGGCAGTAAACCATCGATTAGTCGTGATGGTCGTTATATTGCTTTTGAATCCCGGGTGGCTTTTGTCGCAAATGATGCAAATAACGTGTCAGATATCTATGTGCTTGATCGTACTGACGGCAGTCTGACACTGGTCAGTGCGACACAAAACGGCATGGCCGGTGATGCAGCGTCTTATGAGCCAAGCATTGTGAGCCATGGGGATAGCTATAAACTGGCATTTATTTCTGAAGCAGAAGATCTCACCACCAATACGCTGGTTACCCGGGCACGTCAGCTGCATATTTATGATGATAATACCGGCAATATGAAAGTTGTCATTGTCGGGGGGATTGATGGAACTGACCGGCCTGATCTGGCTTATGATCCGAAAATGAGTGCTGATGGGAATCACGTATTATTTAATCATTTGATCTATCAGGGCATGGGAACGATTCAAACCGGCAATGGCCCGGTTAGTACAGCGTTTTATGACACCTTTGCTTATGTTTATGATGAAGGCGCCGGGGTAAGTCCGGTATCCGGTTTGCAACAGCCACTGGGCTATCAGCCGAGAGCCACGGTCAGTGGTGATATCAGTGCGGATGGTCGTTATGTCACATTTGCCTCTGCAAGTAGTACGCTGGTGGGTGATGATGTGAATGCGGAGGGAGATATTTTCCTGGTTGATCGCAATACTGGTATTCATACGCTGATTTCAAGATCGCCATTGGGTGTGGTAGGGAATGAACAGTCCGGCCCTGAGCTGGCGGCCAGCATTAGTGATGATGGGCGTTATATTGCTTATGCATCTATTGCGAGTAATCTGGTGGATGGCGATACGAATGGTGAGTGGGATACGTTTGTGTACGACCGTAATCTGGAGCGTAGCTATATTGTTTCGCTGGCGGATAATGGTACGCAGGGTAATGATCGTTCTGCCTGGTCAGTCATTAGTCCGGATGGTTCGGTAGTTGCCTTTAACTCTGAAGCAGAAAACCTGGTAACAGGAGATGTGAATGGCGTGACGGATATTTTCATTGCCGATAGTAATGCGACAGGGTGCCCTGTATTGCAATAATATTGGTCAATACGTGAAGTACAGAAAGCCGGTAAGATGCCCGGCTTTCTGTTTATAGCGCCATGTTGAGGCATGTTTAATTTAAGCGCTGGTGCTATAACACCGGTGCTGCCGCTAACAGGGCTTTAGTGTAATCATGTTGAGGTTGGGCAAATAAAGCGTCTGCCGCTTGCTCTTCGACCAGTTCACCGTGTTTCAGAACGCCGATCTGATGCGCCATCGTTTTGACCACCGCCAGATCGTGTGTAATAAACAGATAAGTCAGCCCCAGTTCTTTTTGTAAATCTTTCAGCAAATTCAGCACCTGAGCCTGCACTGACACATCCAGTGCTGAAGTTGGTTCGTCACAGACAATAAACTTCGGATTGGAGGATAAGGCGCGGGCAATAGAGATACGTTGTCGCTGGCCACCACTAAACTGATGCGGGTATTTCTGTGCATCATCGCCCTGTAAACCGACCTGTTCCAGTAGTTCAGTAACCCGGTGTAAAGTTGCTTTGCGTGTGGTTGTAATATTAAACGCACGCAGTGGTTCAGCAATTAAATCACGTACCCGCCAGCGTGGGTTTAAACTGGCGTAGGGTGACTGGAATACCATTTGTATATCGCGCCGGTTAGCTTGTGGCATACGCGTTGAAATTTGATGACCGGCAATCGTCACTTCACCGCTGGTGGCATCATCCACACCAACCACAATCCGGGCCAGGGTCGATTTGCCGGAGCCACTTTCGCCGACTAATGCGTAGGTTTCACCCTGCTTCATTGCGAGACTGACATTTTTCAGTGCTTCAACGGTATGGCTTTTGCTGAATAGACGTCGTTTGCTAAAGGTTCTGGAAACCGAATTGATTTCAACAAAATTCATGTCTCACTCCGCAGCAAACAGGCAACATTATTGATCAATGGCGGTACGGTTTTCCGACATTGATCTTCCGCTACTGAACAGCGGGGATGAAAAGCACAGCCCTTTGGGATTGCAGTCAATGGCGGCATACTGCCCGGAATCTGGTACAGCGTTGTATTAACATCAGCATCCATTGTCGGTGTCGAGGCAATCAGGCCCTGGGTGTAGGGGTGGCGGGGTTCGCGAATGATCTGTTGCGTGCTGCCAATTTCAATCAGCCGCCCCGCATACATCACACCAACGCGGTCAGTCCAGTGTCCGATAACTCCCATATCATGCGTAATCAGAATCACTGATGTTCCTTCGGCCTTACACAGCGTGCGCAGCAAATCCAGTACTTGCGCCTGCACCGAGACATCCAGCGCGGTGGTGGGTTCGTCGGCAATAATAATTTCCGGCTCACTCGCCATCGCCAGTGCAATGACCACGCGTTGACGCATGCCACCGGAAAATTGATGCGGATAAGCTTCCAGCCGGTCTGCATCCACGCCAATCTGTTGCATTAGTTCGGCAGCCCGCGCTTTAGAAGCTGAACCTCGTCTTGAGGTGTGCAGCTCAATCGTTTCTACCAGCTGCGCGCCAATAGTCTTGAGTGGGTTCAGGCTGCTCAGTGGATCCTGAAAGATCATGCTGATGTGTGAACCGCGAATTTTTTCCGGCGCTGAAATAACTGACTTGCCATGCAGGCGGATATCACCGGATACGATTTTACCTGGTGGGTCAATCAGACCAAGAATTGCATTGCCAGTCATGGATTTACCCGCACCAGACTCACCGACCATGCCCAGAAACTCACCCGGTTCCAGTGTCAGTGAGACATTATCCAGTGCACGTAATACACCACGGCGTGATTTGAATTCGACCGACAGGTTCTCAATGGCTAACAGACTCATGACAACCTCGGATTGTAGAAATCACGCAGCCAGTCGCCAAGCAGGTTCACCGACAGTGCGAGTGCCAGCAATGTGGCAGCAGGGAAGAAGATAATCCACCATTGGCCGGAGAAGAGAAAGTCCTGCCCGACCCGAATGAGAGTACCCAAAGACGGTTCTGTTGGCGGTGCGCCTACCCCCAGAAACGATAGCGTTGCCTCGGCGATAATCGCCAGTGCCAGTGTAATGGTTCCGATTACCAGAATCGGGTTTATGACATTGGGCAGGATATGGCGCACCATAATGCTGATATGTGACAGGCCAATCAAACGGCTGGCTGTGACATACTCTTTTTGTTTTTCCACAATCGTGGTGCCACGGACAGTACGGGCAAATGACACCCATTCCGATAAACCAATGGATAAAATCAGCACGGTGATTGCCATATCCGCACGTGCGTTTGGTGGCAGTATGCCGCGCGCAATGCCATAAATCAGCATAGCTACCAGAATTGACGGAAAGGTCATCTGAATATCGGCAATACGCATAATGACCGCGTCAACCCAGCCACCAACATAGCCGGCCAGCAGTCCCAGCGTCACGCCTAAAAACATCGCCAGCATTACTGATGCTGCGCCAACAAACAATGAAACTCGCAGGCCGTATAAAATGGCTGAGTAGAGGTCGCGTCCCTGGTCATCGGTGCCTAATAAGAAGCTTTCTCCCGTGATGGCGTTGGCTTCTCCCGGCGGTGTAAATCCATTCATTAAATCAATGGAAGCCATATCAAACGGATCAGTCGGTGCCAGCATCGGTGCTGCAATTGCACACAGACCGAGTACTATGCAAACCATCATAGAAACCAGTGCAGTCGGCGTCCGCAGCAGGGAATAGAGAAAATCTGAATCCAGCCATGATTTCAGCATGTTCATCATGCACTCCCTCCTTCGCTGGCATCACGAATGCGTGGATCAATAAACAGGTACAAAATATCCACCAGCAGATTAATCGCAACAAATACCACGCTGACCAGTACCAGATAGGCTGACATCACCGGGATATCCACATGGTAGATGGCATTAATAAACATCAGTCCCAGCCCCGGCCACTGGAATACTGATTCTGTAATAATGGAAAAGGCAATGATGGAGCCAAACTGTAAACCAATAATGGTAATGACCGGCACCAGTGTATTTTTCAGGGCGTGATCAAAGTAAATCTTCCGCAGCGGTAAGCCGCGTGCACGGGCAAAGCGAATATAGTCTTGTCCCAACACCTCAAGCATTTCTGCCCGCACTAAACGCATGATGAGTGTCATCTGATACAGTCCGAGTGTAATCGCCGGTAAGATGAGTGAACGCATACCTTCCAGGGTCAGGAAGCTGGTGTGCCACACTCCCAGCTGGGTGACGCCACTGCGTCCAAAAGAGGGCAGCCAGCCTAGCTCCACCGAGAATAGCCAAATCAGCAGGACACCAATTAAGAACGTGGGCAGCGATACACCAATGAGAGAGGTGGTCATAATAGATTGAGATATAAAGCCGCGTCGGTTAATGGCGGTCATCACGCCAAAGGTGATACCAAACACGGTTGCTAATAAGCCTGAAAATAAAGCCAGTTCAATGGTGGCGGGTGCACGATCCGTAATCATTGCGGCGACGGATTCACCCGTGCGGTAGCTGACACCAAAATCACCCTGTAAGGCGCGACCAACAAAACGTCCGTATTGCACCACCAAAGAATCGTTCAAACCGAGTCTTTCCCGCAGTGCTTCACGGTCTGTTTCCGTAGCTTCCTGCCCCAGCATAACGGACACCGGGTCACCGACAAAGCGGAACATAGCGAAAGCTACCAGCGCTACGATGAGCAGGACGAGTATCGATTGGCCTATGCGGCGGAGGATCATTGCGAGCAAGGAAGTGGCTCCGGGGTTAATTAAGTGCTATGCCAGATTAAGACGCAGAAATATCGCTGATGCTTGAAATTCCCCTCGTTCCCCTCTAAGCGACGTTTACGACGCGAAACGCCTGATGAATCAAAGAGGGATTGCCTTCCAGTTAGTCGTGTAATCAGCCGGAGTGCACTCCCCTTTGAAAAAGGGGAGGCGGAGGGGATTTAGCTTTTCTGCTCTTCTCTAAAAGAGAAGCTGAGTAGTAAGCCTTACTTACTAAAACTCATGTACTTAAAGTGCGGCTGATCTTCCGGTTGCACGTCAAAGTTGATGTCTTTGCGCATGCTCCAGTTCAGTACCTGATTGTGTATAGGTACATAAAGCACATCTTTTTGCACCTGTTCCCAGATTTTGCCGATGGTTTCATTACGGGTGTCCAGATTCACTTCAGATTCCAGGCTGACAATCATCTTGTCCACGTCAGTATTGCTGTATCCGGTGTTATTCCAGGTACCACGGTCTTCTCCGGACGTATGAGTCAGGTAGTTAAAGACATAGTGGGAATCAAAGGTCGGTACACCCCAACCCAGCATGTAAAACTCTGTGGTTTTCTTCTGGATTAACGGGAAGTGCTGTGCCTTTGGTTTGGCATCCAGATTCACTTTAATACCAATCTTGCCCAGCATACCAACCGCTGCCTGACAAATACCCTCATCATTGATATAACGGTCATTCGGGCAGTTCAGGGTAATTGAGAAACCATCACCATAACCGGCTTCTTCCATTAGCTTTTTAGCCGCAGCGACATCACCTTCAGGAATGGCATCCAGCGCTTCAGTCCAGCCATTGACAAACGGAGGCATGATGACACCAGTGGGTGAAGACTGGTCGCGCATAACGACTTTCTTGATCGCTTCACGGTTAATCGCCATGTTCATTGCCTGGCGTACTTTCAGCTCAGCAAAGGGGTTTTTACCTTCCACCGAATCGGTTTCCAGATCGTCCTTACCCTGGTTCATGCCGAAGAAAATGACACGGTTTTGTGGGGCAGTGACCACTTTCAAGCCATCCTGTGCGGCAACACGACCTAAATCCTGTACCGGAGCATCCTGAACAAAATCGACTTCGCCGGACAGTAAAGCAGCAACACGGGTGGCAGCAGACTGAATTGGCGTGTAAATGATTTCAGTGACTTCCAGCGGGAACTCGCCTTTACCCCAATAATCCGGGTTGGCTTTCAGGACAGTTTTCTCATCCGGCTTTCTGGAAACCAGCATGTAGGCACCGGTGCCGTTGGCATTGGCTGAGGCAAACGTGGTTTCGCCGTTGGCATAATCCTGTGGCTTTTCACTGCCATTTTCCTTTGTCCAGCCTTCGTCCATCATAAACAGGTTGGTCAGGTTATTTGCCAGCAATGGATTCGGGCCATCGGTTTCAATATCTAAAGTGTGGTCATCGACCTTGCGCACTTCTTTAATCGAAGTCAGCAGGCCTTTAACATCCGCTGTTTCCATTTTTGCGCGGTTTAAGCTGAAGACAGCATCGTCAGCGGTAAAATCCTGACCACCGTGGAATTTCACACCTTTACGCAGATTAAAACGCCAGACGTTTGGATTATCATCCAGTGCTGCCCATGAAGTGGCGAGCGCAGGTGTAATCGCACCGGACATATCACGGTGTAACAGTGGCTCATACATCTGGTGTTGCAGTGTATGCGTCGGGCCTTCGTTCTGTGCGTGTGGATCAAGGGTCAGCGAGTCACCGGCCAGTGCCCAGCGCAGGGTTTGTGCCTCAGCGACTGAGGTCAGGGTCGCAGCCAGAATAGCAGCGGTTAATAGGGTTTTCGTTTTCAAAGTCAACTCCTCCTAGACTATCTTGTAAGCTAACATCATAGAGGAAGCTGTTAATGCCGCCAATATTAAAATTATACTAAATTGCCGGTTAACGATGGTTTCTGGTTTCGTAATGCCCAGTGTAACGGGATTTTGACGCAAGTGTTGCCAGTGATTTTTCGCTGATTTTGGCCAGACGTTAACTGAAATTGTAACGCCAGAATACTTGTTCAAGGTTTGTTTTGTTCTTATTGTGTAACGAAACAAACCCGATTAAGTCTTTATGCCAAGGTTTTGGGTGTTCTTCCGACTGAGAACTTCCCCGTTAGTAGTTTTAGAGATATAAGTCCTGGCAGGATTCATAATCACTTAATTATAAAAATAAATATCAAGGTGTCATTATGCGAGTTTTTTGTGTTCTGTTGTTATGTTTGTCTGCTGCTCAGACAACACTTGCCGCAGAAAAGTTGACTATGGGAATTGTGCCGCAGCAAAGCCCGCTGAAATTATTCAAGACCTGGAAGCCGATTGCTGACTATCTGTCGGAAAAAACCGGGATGAAAATAGTTTTTAAGACAGAAAAGTCCATCGCGGAATTTGAAAAGGTGCTTTATCAGGGTGGGTATGATATTGCATACATGAATCCCTATCACTTTGTCGTGGCTAATCGTCGTGCGGGCTATCAGGCAGGTATTCGGGCGAACAAAATGATTCGGGGTATTCTGGTAGCCAAAGACAAGCAGGCGTCACTGGATGCTTTGATTAAAGAGCCTACGACAAAATACATTTTTCCATCACCAAATGCTTTTGCGGCGACGCTGCTCACTAAGTATGAGCTATTGGCTAAATACGGCGTCAATGTGAATCAGCAACAGCGTTACAAATACGTCAATTCTCACGATTCAGTTTATTCGGGTATTGCCCGTGGCACCGGGCAGGTTGGTGGCGGTATCCAACGGACTTTCAATAATTTTGGTAAAGATAAGGATAAAGAACAGCTAAAGGTGTTGTACACCACAGACGCTTATCCCAGTCATCCCATCGCGTATCGCCCTGAGTTAAGTGCTGAGTTGCAGGAAAAGCTGTCAGCAGCACTGCTGGCAATTCCTGATGAGTTGATTGCGCGCCTGAGCATCAAAAAGTTTATTCCGATTGCAAATGAAGAATATGAGCCAATCCGTAAGCTGGAAGAAAAGCTGGCGATTGTTGAACGCTGATTTGAGAGTGGTGGCGCATTATGTCTTTTCGATTTCGCTTTTTTGTCACATTTATTGTTCTCGAAACCCTGTTTATGCTGGGTATTGTCATACTCAATTTTAACTCACTGGAGCGTGAATCCAGAAAGCTGATAGAAGAGAAAACTCAGGTAGCATCAACCATGTTCAGCGAGATTGTTGCTACGCCGCTGTTGGTTTATGACCTGGCGACAGTGGATGATGCCGCTGACAGCTTTGCCAATATGGAAGGCATGGTACAGGTGCAGGTGATTGGCCTTGAAGGCGAGCTGTTGTCGCAGGCAATTGATCCGGCAACTGAGTATCAGGATGAGCAATTACGTAGTGCATTTAAAGCAGAGCTTAAACAGAAAAAGGGCAATTTAAATCACACCTTTGAAGTTGGTGAAAAGACGTTTTTATCGATAAAAGACAAGCTGGTAGTCGAAGGAGATACGGTTGCTTTTGTTAACTTTATCTTTGATATTTCGCGCAGTGTTAACGCGCTGAATGACAATGCTTTTTATACCTGGTTATTAGCAGCAATTGAGATCACTATCAGCACCGTGGTTGCTTTGAATACCGGTTTTCGTCTGGCGCAGGCGGTGGAAACGCTGAGTGGCGTAGCGGATGATATTGCGCATGACCGCCCGGTTTCTATTCCGGAATATAAACGCAAAAATGATGAAGTTGGTCATCTCTATGACTCGATGAGTCTGATGCAGAAGAATATCAGTCAAAGGGAGGCCGAACTCACGAAGGCACGTGAGGATGCTTTGGCCGCGAGTAAAGCGAAGTCAGAGTTTCTGGCGGTTATGAGCCACGAAATTCGTACACCAATTAATGGTATTACCGGCGCGTTGAATTTGGTGGACAGAGATAAAGCAGACGCTGAAACCGTTGAACAGGTTGACTTGGCGATGACTTCTGCTGAACTTTTGCTCGGTGTGATCAACGATATTCTGGATTACTCCAAAATTGAATCCGGCAAGTTCAGCATCAAGCCGGAGCCTTTTAATTTGCATCAGTTTTTAAATGAAATTGAATCAGTATACCGGCCATTGGTTGCGGCTAAAGGGCTGGAATTCAAACTGGATATCTCTGATTTAGGGGATAAATGTTTTAAGGGTGACCGAATTCGAATCAAGCAGGTACTGTCGAACTATTTGAATAATGCGCTGAAGTTTACCAATACCGGCACTATTACGCTGACAGTGAAACAAGAAGAGGGCGGTGAGCTGGTGTTTATGGTTACTGATACCGGCATTGGCATTAAACAGGAAAACCTTGGTCGTTTATTCCAAAACTTCTCCCAGATTGATAATGGCATGAAACGCGAGTTTGGTGGTACCGGACTTGGGTTGGCGATTACAAAAAAACTGGCAGAGATGATGAACGGCGAGGTTGCTGTAGAAAGCACAATAGGTGAAGGCTCCTGTTTTATAGCTACGTTGCACTTAGAAGAACTCGCTCAGGATGCAACAGAGCTGGCGGTGATGAATGCTAAAGCAACCCGGACGCTGGTTGAGGATACTTTCAGTGCTAATGTGCTGTTGGTAGAGGATAACCTGATTAATCAAAAAGTTGCTACCCGGATACTGGAAAAGGGGGGCTGTGAAGTCAAGGTGGCTGAAAATGGGGAGGAAGCTCTGAATATGCTGGAAACCGAGGATTTTGATGTGGTGTTAATGGATTGCCAGATGCCGGTGATGGATGGGTTAACGGCAACTAAAGAATTGCGCAAACGTGGCAGTAAAATACCGGTGATTGCGCTGACTGCCAATGCACATGAGCGTGACCGGGAAGCCTGTATCAAAGTGGGCATGGATGGTTTTATCAGTAAGCCCTTTCAACCCGGAGAGCTATTCTCAATGTTGCAGGCACAGTTAGTGCACTAAAGCTTTTTGTGTGCATACTCACAGCTTATCGCCTTTGTTTTTGGCGATAAGTTTCTGTTCTATAACGAAGCTTGCTTGAAATGGTGATTTTCCGGGCTTTGTACTTTACGTCATAGTTGAAAAGCGTTGAATTTTTGTTACATTCTAGCGGGCCGGATGGTGCTTATGTTGCTGCAAATTGCATCTGAAAACCATCTGTAGCGTAATAAGATTATAATTCAACTGGACTCCCGGGGTTTGCTATGACGATGCGGCAGTATTTTATTGCTTTTGCTATTTCCTCCACCTTACTACTGTTGGCTGTGAGCCTGGCCTGGCCTCCGATACTCTGGGGATTTATTGTACTGGTTCCGGTGATTGTGCTTGGGTTGATTGACATGTATCAGACCCGGCACTCCCTGCGCCGTTTGTACCCGGTACTGAGTCATTTCCGATATATGTTTGAAGCGGTACGCCCGGAAATTCAGCAGTATTTTGTTGAATCGGATATCAATGGTACGCCTGTGCCGCGTGAATTTCGTGCTTTGGTATACCAACGTGCTAAAGGGGCGCGTGATACCCGGCCGTTTGGCACGATCTTTGATGTGAACCGGGCAGGTTATGAATGGATTAATCATTCCCTGCAGGCAAAACACCCTCACGATACCCATCCGCGGGTTAAGTTTGGTGGTACAGAGTGCACGCAGCCTTACATGGCATCGCCGTTGAATATTTCCGCTATGAGTTATGGTGCACTGAGTAAAAACGCGATTATGGCGCTGAATCGCGGTGCAAAAATGGGCGAATTTGCGCATAACACCGGTGAGGGTGGTTTGAGCCCTTATCACCTCAAACATGGTGGTGATCTGATCTGGCAGATTGGGACGGGGTATTTTGGCTGTCGAAAAACCGGTGGTTTGTTTGATCCCGAGCTGTTTAAACAAAATGCTGCGCAGGATGCGGTGAAGATGATTGAAATCAAATTGTCTCAGGGCGCGAAACCCGGCCATGGTGGTTTGCTGCCAGCGGCTAAGGTGACGGATGAAATTGCCCGCATCCGTAACGTGCCGATTGGGCAGGATGTATTGTCACCCGCTAATCACAGTGCTTTTGATAGTCCGGTGGGCCTGCTGAAATTTGTGCGTCAGTTACGTGAGTTGTCAGGTGGTAAGCCTGTTGGCTTCAAACTTTGCATCGGGCGTAAGGATGAGTTCTTTGCCATTTGTAAGGCGATGCTGGAAACCGGGATCACGCCGGACTTTATTACTGTCGATGGTGGTGAAGGCGGGACGGGTGCTGCCCCCACTGAAATGACGAATTCTGTGGGTACACCAATCAGAGATGCACTGATCTTTGTTGACCGTAGCCTGATTGGTATTGGCCTGCGCGATAAGGTTCGTATTATTGCGGCGGGCAAAATGTTTTCGGCTTTCCATATATTACGGGCGATGGCGCTGGGGGCGGACACGGTGAACTCAGCGCGGGGCATGATGCTGGCGCTTGGCTGTATCCAGTCCCGTTCTTGTAATACTGATCATTGTCCTACCGGTATCGCTACCCAGAACCCCTATCGCAATAATGGCTTGGTAGTAACCGATAAAGCTCAGCGTGTAGCTAACTTTCATGAGGAGACTGTAAAGAACCTGACAGAGCTGTTGGGGGCAGCTGGGCTGGATAGTCTGGAAGAATTAATGCCTGAGCATATTAACCGCCGGATTCAGGGCACTGAGGTGAAAACTTATGCGCAGCTTTATCCGACGGTAGAAGCAGGCTGTTTACTGGCGGCTGATACAATTCCGTCTGAATGGCTGGATGACTGGCAGCGTGCGGAGGCTGGTAGCTGGTAAACTTTATACACATCGTAATTACATCACGTCGCAATAGTTAACTCCACTACCGAATTATTGCTGCCTCTGCGTTAAATTATCACGATGTCGGGCGATGGCAAGAAAAGAAAAAACACTGCCTGACAAAGGAATAATAAATGCCAGACGCGAGGGAAATAGTGATGGACGATGCCAGTTGGTGTGCCGTTTTGTTCTTTATGGCGAATGCGATTTATGTCGCTTCTTACGCTGTAACGAATTTGATATTACTGCGGATTTTAACGGTCATCGCAGGGATAACCACGATGCCGTATTTTTATTTGCAGGCTGAGCCGCTATGGCTGGCGATGTTTTGCCAGTCTATGTTTGTCGCCATCAACCTTTATCATCTGGGCCGGGCATTACTATCAGGTTTTCCAGGCCTGCCCGGTTCAGATGAACTTCCTGATCCCGGTGTTAAAGCCGGTTCTGCGACTTATAAGGCTTAGTAAGGCCATTTCAGGTGAGTATCATCATTCCTCCTGCTCAGCCTGCTCATGAAACTGTTTTGAATAGGCTCTGGCTTTAGCGACCCGGTCTGCTGTTGCAGGATGACTCATCAGGTATTCCAGTGTTTTTTCTACACGATCTGTAAGCACCTTGCCATCTGGTTGCAATTCTTCGCTATTACCCGGTGATGTTATCCCTTCCTGTGCATTTGTTTGATCTTTTTCTGCCTGCTGATCGTTGTTATCACTTTCATCCTTAGCGCTGCTGTCATCCTCATCGAACATATTGAAGCTGCTTTTTCCGAGGCGTTGCATAATATTGGCAAAATGAATCGGGTCAATTCCGGCTTTCATCATGCGCTCAAAGGCAAATTCATCAGCATCACTTTCATGTTCGCGTGAGTAATGGCTCTGCATCAGAAAGACCGGGAAGGCGACGGCCCATTCACCGACTGCACTCACTTCACCGGTGATCATTATGAGCGCCAGAGTAATGAAAGAGGATTGAATGACCTGTCGCATACCGTGTCGGTGGGCAACGTGGCCAATTTCATGTAGCAGAATGGAATCAATTTCCTGCTGGTTTTCAGCCAGTTCTACCAGCTCATCCGTGATAATAATGTCGCCGGAGGGTAGGGCGAATGCGTTCGGGGTCATAGGCATGCTGCGGAAATGCAGCTGGTAGCGAAAGTCGCTGTTTTGCAGGGGTAATAATGCCGATTCAAAGTGTTGCTGAATTTCACGCTGACGGGCTTTAGGTAATTTACTGGGTTTCATCAGGCTTTCATCTAACACCTGCATGGTTTCTGCTGAAATCAATTCATGTACGGATACCGGCAGTGAATAGGCGATTTGTTTACTCGCCCATGGCATACCCCAGCGCACAGTGACGAGGCTTAATAAAGCTGTTACCAGCAAGGCGGTGAGAATCCAGCGCCAGCGGGTCTCCAGCTGATGCAGAATGCCGGAGCTGTGTGCTTCATGCCCGCTTTGTTCCAGCAATTGATCAATACCATCATTATCGCTGGTTTCAAACAGGGAATGATCCGTTAAAACCAGTTTGCGGGGGATATTTCCAACCCGGTCGCTGATGTCCAGTTGTTGAAAATTCCCTTGCAGAGTGTGTTGATCGGTTGGGCTGATGGTATAGCGTTGCCCGTCTAGTTTGAGGCGGGCCGGGTGCCGGGTTGAGCTATTGGGTGGATACCAGTAGCCCTCAATATAAGGTGGTTTCCGGGCGTTGTTCATAAAGACAGGCCCATTCCCACTTCAACATCAAAAGCGTCGCCAAGTTCTTCGCCCAGTGCTGACTGTGCTTCCTGTTGCTGAGTGATGAAACCGTTGAGATTGCCAAAGACCTGTGCCTGCATGGTTTCCGCACTGTAACGGGCTAAGCGCACTTTGGCCCAGGGGTAAGCGAGGCCCAGTGTAAATATAATCAGCAGGGTATTGCTGAGATAAATCCAGAACAGGCGATGATAGTTCATTTCGGAAACAAAACGGATGACTTTATCCAGGCTGGCACTGCTGTAAGCATAATTGCGTAATTTAGTTTTCAGGTAAGCTTTGATCCAGACGGATACAGCAATAAAAGGCAGGTAGATCAGTATAACACCTCCAATAATGCCAAACTGGGCTAACCCCGGCAGTGATTCATCGCTGGGTAGCTGGTCAATATTACCCAGATCAGGCATTGCTCCAAACACGGATGCGATGGCAGCAAAAATGCCTCCAATGACCATGACGCCAATAACCGCAATCAGACCAGCCAGCAGGCTGAGGGCGATCGTGAGCAGGTAAATAATATAATACTCACTGGTTTCCAGCTCGACATGGAATTTTCCCTGGCCATAACGGTGATTGTTCATATAAAACTGCGTGAATAGCTTCTGAAACCACGGGTAGAGAAAGTAAGTAGCGATAAAAGCTAGTACAAACACACTACCCATCAGTGGCCAGCTGGCTGATCCCATGGTTGCCCACATAAACAGGCTGATCAGGCCTGCGATAAGGAGTGGCCCCACCGGAATCAGGAAGAAATATTTGTAAGCACTTTTCAGGTCACCACGAAAGTTAAAGCGAACGTTGCGGTGGCTGGTCATCCAGGCATTAAACTGCAGCGAGCGCCAGATGACCCAGGGTGCGACGATGGCTAAGACAATAGCCAGTCCGATACCCGCCACCGGGAAGAAATTGGAGAGCGTGATATAGATAAGCAGGGCGATAATGGCAATGATGCGGCCTTTCAGGATGGCAATGGGTTTTGCGTGGTATTCAAAGTTGGCGCCATCAAGAAAGGTGTTGCCGTAAAAATAGCGTTGAGTACGTACCTTGGCCCAGGCTGAGTAGATGCCAACGGTGATAATACTCAGCAGGATATTCACAATCCAGATCTTGAAATACTCATCGCCCTTACCGGTGAATTCGAAGCGGTGAATCGCGGTGGGCTGAACAGCTGCCTGAACCGCCTGTGGTGCCGGGTTGACCGGTGTTGCAGTTGTGGGTGAGTTATTTTCCATTATTAGCCTGTTATTCTGCGGGTGTGCCTTAATAATAAGTACGGCTGTTTAAATTTGCCAGAATTCAATTACCAGCGTTGATTGAAAACAGACTGTCAGAGGTTGGTTATGACGGTGCTTTATTTCATGATGTCAGTGTTTTAGCGGGTATTTTTGCCGCCAGTTTACCTTCCCAGAAGGCGGCATTATTAATATTGACCTTTACTAACAAGCGGCTGCGGCCTTTGGTAGTCAGGGTGTTTAGAAAGTCTTCACGCTCTTCCGCACTAACCTCTGCGGTGCATTGCAGGTCAGCTTTAATAGGCGCGCGGTATTTGATTTGGCCTTCACCCAACACCAGTTCTGCCCCGGTATGAGTGCTCTGCAGCATGTGGTAACACAGTGCCCAGGCGGTGAGTGTTGCCACGGAATAAATACTGCCGGCGAAAGCAGTGCCATGAATATTGACGTTATTTTCCAATGGCGCGCTGACCTGGATGCTGGTTTCTGACAGCGCTGTGATTTCATAGCCCATGTGTTGACTCATGGGAATGGTGCTGCGAATGGTTTGTTGCAGGCTTTGTGCTGCATCAAATAATGGATTCAAAGTAAAAGACCTGCAATAACCTGAAAAAAAATGAACAAAGGTGTATAAACAGAAGAGGCTAAGAAAACCTCAGGAGTGAATCATGGCAGAAACCCCGGCTGCATTAAACACCCATACCTTATATAACTATCATGCGCGGCAATTACGACAGGCGAATGAAGCGATTGCCCAGACCGATAAATACCTTAATCCCGATAGCCCACATTATTTACCGGCCTATATTGAACAAATGGAAGCTTTGCAGAATTCAGAGCATCCACCGGAAAATATTGAAGAAAAGCTGACGGCACAACGGGCAAATTTAATTGCTTACACCCGGCGTGCTGAAGAAGCGCGACAGGTGATTGCGGATTATCCGGCAAAGATTCGTGAGTTGGAGGCGGCTAATGATATTTATCGCTCACCACAGGAAAAGCAGGATGAATACCTTTATGTTATGGATGAGGAAACCTGTCAGGCTAGTTGTGTTGACTGGGAGAGTGTAGCGGGTAATGCCGGGCAGGAAATTACAGCGGAAAAGCCGGAGTTATACCATTTCCGTAATAAAGAAGACATTGAGTTAAGTGGTGAGCACGAGACTGATGCACTGCGGGTTTGGAATCACAATGTCTGTGTTGAGAATCTGACAATTACTGATAACCGTACATATACGGATGCACACCGGGATGCTATTCAGCTTATTCCACCACCCTTACACCGGTTTGACGACGGTGTTTATGTGCGATTGGCTGATCAGATGGCGGGGGCGGTGCTGGAGAATGTCATTGTACAGGATTGTAAAATCAGCGCTCCCAATGGCCCGTTGCAGGGTATTTTTGCCAGTGATGGTATGTACCGTAATTTACAGATTCACAATAACGATATTGGAACGAAAGGTGCGCATTCCATCTCAATTGCCGGTCTGTTGAGTGGTGGTGCGATCTCCGGCAATACACTTCGTGAAGTACCCGATGGTGATTTGCCGCAAATTACGCTCTATCCGGCGCGGATTGGCGGCAATATGGCTGATGATGGTGTGGTTGGGATTTTGTCGTTTGCACAAAACAGCGACACTGCTGATCAGAGCATGGCTTATGAACCGGTTTCAACAGAGGGAGAGCCAAATAAACTGATTCGGGTAGATGGCTCAGAACAGGAAATAGGCGTGGAGGATGTGCGTGGTATCCTTCCCGATAGCTATCTCAAGCTGGCAGCAGGGCTGACGGATTTTGATTATGCGGCATACCTGGCGGATTACAGCACGCTGACTCTGGGGCAGTATCGTGAGCATGACCCTTTTGGTGCACAGAAAATGGAGCAGTGGCTGACCCTGCGGAAACAGGAGTTTGCTGAAGGGCGGGCAGAAGGCCATCCGTTGGGTCAGCCCAGTGATGAACAGCAAATGATCGGGCAACGTTTCCTGAATCCGGCTTTGCAGGCTATGCAGGAACAGTCGGTGGAAGAGGTGAGGCTGGTGGATCTGGAATATACCGCGATCCGCAGTTTTGCGATGAAACGCCTGGCCATTATGCATGGCCAGGTGGAACCGATGATTGATGTGGCATTGCTGAATGAACGGCGTGCTGCGATGCTGCATTTTTTGCTGCCGCCTGAGCAGTTGGAGAATATTGTCCGGATTGCTCACCTGGATGCGACCATGGTGTGTAATGGCTCGGGGCAGGCTGTACCGTATCTGAAATTCACGTTGTTTTTTGCACCGGGCAAAGTTTATGAAGGCGCAACTGATGCGGCAGGTAAGATTGCGATGAGTGAGCTGCCGCTGGGGCCATATATTATGCGTCCCTTAAACGATGATTTCGTGATGGCAGCTAAAGGCTCTCCGGCAACAAATCCGGCTGAAACCGGTACGGAAGCAGCAGGTATTGTTGCGCAGGCATTACTGGATGACTTCAGCAATAAAATTCCGGTGGTACGTGCCTGGTTGGCTGATGATGCTGGCAATGAAGCTGTTGGCTTGGCTGCAATGCGCCGCCATTTGAGTGGGCTGCAGGTTTCAGTGGATACAGAAATTACCGGTGATATGCGACGGGATTGTCTGGCTGCCTTAGGATTGGGTGTCAGTCGCCGTGAACCATATCGCCAGGATGCAACGATACACGTACTTTGCCCGCAAACGAATGAACAGGCAGGTGGTTGTTTATTTTTTCTGATTAATTTGGTGAAGAAGTTACTGGGCCGATGAGTAATCTTGATGTTGAACAGTTGGGAACGTTGCTGTCTGTATTAAACGGCTGGCAGGTGCAGGATGGTAAACTGCACAAGGTGTTTGAGTTTCAGGATTTCGCTGAGGCTTTTGCCTTTATGGCCCGGGTTGCTTTGGTCGCTGAGAAAGCAGACCATCATCCCGACTGGTCAAATTCTTATCGTAAAGTGGTGATTGACCTGGTGACGCATTCAACGGGTGGTATTACACAGAAGGATATTGATCTGGCGCGTACCATTGATGTTTTTTCCTGAAGCAGACCTCTTCCCCGGCAGTAAGCCGGGGAGTCTGTATCAGGTCTGGCGTTTTACACCTTAGCATAAGCCTGCTGGCTGGAATCTGCCGACAAGTGAAGCTAATCCTGTACGGCGTGATTTGCTGATTAATGGCCCAAAATCTACTGCCATGGGTTCGATGCCTTTGATATCCGCAACCCGTATCAGCTGCCATTCTTTTTTGGGTGTTTGCTGAAATGACAGCATCAGTTCCTTGCCCTTTGTATCTGTCCCCAATGCATAAGGTTTTACAATTCGCTCTTTATTCCGATACTTAATCGACAATGCTTCGTGCTTTTTGATTGCTGCTTTGATGACGTCCATAGTGTTGTCCTTTTGTTGATTAAAAGTTCTTTTCTAAATCCCTGTTTACCGCGATACATCTTTTTCTTTGTGCGTTCTTAAGCCGCTGATAATGCTTAGCAATTAAGGGTAGAAAAGTTGGTTGTTTGACAGTAGGTCAGCCCATGAGCAACAAATTATTGAATTGTCCGATAAACGGCAAGTAACTGACTGAGATTACGGTTAGATGAAGACTGTTTTCGTGGAAGGCTTATATATCTTTGGTTTTTTCCAGCTTTAATGTCGTTCAGTCGTTTTAATAGGTTACTGAAAAAGCCTGGTGGGTCATTAAATTTCGTTGAAATTTCAGGATTTTCGGTGGTTTTATGGCTATTCTTTCAGGTAATGATTCTTTATGTTTTAGCTGATTTTCACTGCATAAAATAATTCTTTTAACAGTCGCAATGAATATGAGTTTATCAGGAGACGTGGGATAAGTTGCTGCCAATTCGTTTCATCACGTCATCCTGTTTTTTACAGTAGCCAGCTGGTTAGCGTGGGAATCCCATATGCCTGTGAGATACCTGTCCATTTAGCACACTATCAGGAGCAAAATTATGTACGCACGAGTAACAACGTTAGGGATTAAACCTGAGGATTTGGTCGCAGGTGACGTACTGTCAGCCAAAATCATACCGGATGTTATGGCTATTCCGGGGATAAAGCATTTTTTCCGTGGGCGTGATGATGCAGGCAACAGCATCGTTGTGGCTATTTACGAGAGCCGTGACGCAGCCGAAGCGGCAACCGAGACAGTGAAGGAGTTGTTTGGAAAATTTGCACCTTATATGTCCTCACCGCCTGTGCCTGCGGGCTATGATATTTATGATCATGGCAGTAATCCGTAAGCATGAAAACTATGGTGTACGGATGCATTGGTGCTCATGATAGGGGGCAGTAGCTACTGCCCCAAACTTCGCATACCACCCTGAATCACGAAATTAGCGGCAAACAGGCTGTTTTCAGTGTGACTCAGTACATTTCCGGTTGGTATATCCACATCATTGCCCGGCCCGGCGAACAGGGTTTTACCATCCATATTGACATCGCTACTGTGATAGCCGGACAGAACAAAGTTAGCGTTCAAGCTGGTATTACCGTTGGCGCTTAAAACCGAGGCGAAGATATTTGTGGTGTCCTGATCCGGCCCGTTACTGATGATGCGGTGATCGGCATTGACATCACCAGCCCACAACATTTGTTTTCCGTCCACTTCTATCCGCGCATAATCACCCTGTACCAGGGTACTGCTGAGGGTAAAATCAGCTAATGCAGGAGTGGATGTGTTCAGGGTAACAGCTTGTGCTGTCAGGATATCCAGGTGATTGCGGTGTCTTACGCTAATCAGATAATTGCCTGCGGGTAAGCCACCAAAAGTCAGTGTGCTGCTGCCAGACTGAGCATCAATAATATCACCGTCACGTTGCAGGATAGCTGCCTGTGCTGCCAACACACTGGTGGCATTGGCGGGAGCGCGTAGTTCGACGAGTACCCAGTCCACCGCAGTATTATTACCGGTAAGCGCAGATACACCAGAGCTGAGGGTTTCAGCACCGGAATAATTAAAAGGTGCTGCGGTGTAAGGCTGGTTAAGTGGCAACAGCGCTGAGTTATGCAAGCTGCTTCTCATCAGGCCACTGGCCATATCATAGGCACCCTGTAATAAAGCGCGCACCTGTAAAGTTAAGTGAGTGTTACTGGCTTCACGAAAATCGACTTCCGCCGTGCTGTTATTTTGCACGTTAGGCAGGGTAGTGGGATCATCCAGTATGCCGTTAACATCAGTATAATCATCCGATGTCTCCCGCGTATCATCCAGCCCGTTACTACCGACATTTCCGCTCAGGCTAAATCCACTTTCCTGCGTATCATTCAATCCTTCATCATCCGAATTCGTGTCCAGATAATCCGGGAGAGTCTCGGAGCCGTTACCATCACTGTTCGACTGGTCAGTATCAACAGGGATAAGTCCGGCACCATAAGCCGAATTCAAGCCGTTGTTAGCGCTGTAAGTTGCCGCACTATCATTGTTAGGGGCTATATAAGAAGCGGTGGCCTGCGCTTCAATATTATCCGGTATGCCATCGCCGTCCGAATCCAGATCCAAACGGTTCGGAATGCCATCATTATCCTGGTCAGCTCCGATTTCACCCACGGCAATCAGAAAGTCAGTAAAGGCCACCGTCTGGTTTTGTAAATTAAAAGCACTGACCCCATCGCCTAAACTGAGGCCGTCAGCAACAAAATTACTGGCGGTACCCGCGTTATCGGGGTTGTTAACAACGGCCAACCAGGGCTGGCCATATCTTGCCCAGTATATCTTCTTGTCCGGTGCTAAGCGTGGCCCGCCCAATCCGGTGCCACCAAGGCTGGTGGCGACATTGTTATTCAGGTCATATTGCCAGGCAACACCGCTATAACCCTCGCTGCCGATACTGTAATAAAGTTTGCTGCCATCAGGGGAAAAAGCAGTAGCGTAACCGAGGTTACCGGTTTGGATTTGCTGGACATTGCTAACCTGTCCGGTATTCCGGTCGATATCAGCGACAGCAATGACACCGGAGCTGGTGTCGTAATAGCTCAGTGCCAGCTTGCTGAAGTCCTCTCTGTGGTTAATTGAAGCGCGATTGACATCCCCTGTCATACCTGTGGCAGAGGTTACCGGCGTTGCGGAAATGCCGCTGCTATTCACCAGAAAGGCCTTGATTTGACCGGGTGTGTCAAAAGCTAATACCCAGTAGTCCTGACCATTAGCATGAGGAACGACATCAAGAGCCTCACCGGTATCTCCTGCCAGCAGTTGATTACCTTTGCTGGTCACCGTGCCATCTACGCCTTGATTCATGTCTATTTCAGCGTAGTTAATCGCTTCAGTAGCTCCGGTGCCAGTGGCGAAACTGTTTGAAAAAACATAAAACTGGCTGTAATCGGTGCTGCCCGGCTTTGGTACGATGAGCGCGGCCTCAGTGGAACTGGAATGCCCACCGAGAGCATCACCATTTGCCAGCATATTTCCGTTGGCTCCATTGTAAATAGCATTGCCGTCAGTTAGTAACAGAAGCTCGCCGGTGAGTGGATTGATTAAGGTTGCTGTGCCCTCAAAACTGCCGGTTTGTGGTACAGAGGTGCCGGAAGTAACAACTGGTGTGCCACTGGAAAAATTGACATAGAACTTATTGCTCGCAGAGCCACTCCACCAGATTTCTTCTACCAGCAAAGCGTTAGGCGGTGGGGCCGCACCTTCAATCAGGTCAGGAATCCCGTCATTATCATCATCTAAGTCAATGGTGTCCGTCACACCATCATTATCACTGTCAAAGGTACTTGCTGTCGCGGTTATGCTTATCGTTGCCAGCTGTAAAAAAGCCAGTGTCAGCAATATCGAGAATATATTGAATGCGTTTGTTTTTATCATTATTGACCACCGTGCATATACTGCCAGGGTTTGGGTTTGTACAATGATTAGTATCATCTATAGTTTCAATGAATGCAATATTAGTTTAATCAATGGTTGGGTGGTAATTTATACAGCTTCAAGGTGTTGAAGCGTTAACCGGGAGGATCAGGAATGAAGGACATGCTAAATGTACTGGGAACGGAGCTGGAAGAATGCAGTACGGATCCAATGACAGGTTTTTTTCGCAATGGTTGTTGCGCCACCGGGCCGCAGGACAGAGGTTCGCATACGGTTTGTGTGCGGGTATCGCGGGAGTTTCTGGAATTCAGCAAGGCGCGTGGCAATGATTTGATGACACCGGTTCCGCAGTTTGAATTTCCCGGACTGAAGCCGGGTGATCAATGGTGTTTGTGTGCGATGCGCTGGAAAGAGGCGTTTGAAGCGGGTGTTGCTCCCCGGGTGATGCTGCGTTCGACGCATGAGGCAGCTTTGAAGATTATTCCATTGGAAAACCTGAAGCAGGTGGCGGGAGACTTGAATTAGCGGCGGTTACAGACCGTTCGTGTTACCCTTTCGCTGATTATTTTATGTACGTGAACGGAATCTTCGGTTTTATCTATGACCAAAGTCTTTATCAGCTATGCCCGCGATGGTAGCTACGGTGAGAATCTGGCGGCAATAGTGCAGATGCAATTGCAGCATGCCGGGTTTGAGGTGTTCCGGGATGTCAGCGGGTTGAAGGCGGGTGATATTTGGTACCATAAACTGGAGGCTGAGCTGGAAACCAGTAACATTATGGTGCTGGTTGTGTCGGAGAAAGTGCGGACTTCGAAGTGGGTGGCTAATGAAGTCAGTATGGCGGAGGAGATTGGTATTCCGGTGATCCCGGTGCTGGCTGAAAATATTCGTAAGCCCTTGTGGTTGCGGCATTTACAGGTACTGGACTTTTGCGATGCTGAAGACTGGGAGAGGTTGTTTGATTCCCTTGGTGAATATGCCAGTGCTGAATTAAAGGCCCGCCTTACGGTTGGAAAAACGGCTGATCATGGCACTTCTGTGCATGAATGGTTGCCCGCTTTTGCGTCTGATTATGCTTCGCTGGCGGCGCTGAAACAAAAAACGGTTGCTACAGGTGC
>JBMZDK010000023.1:0-26072 GCA_049614265.1 Thiolinea sp. | reverse complement strand
GAGAATAGTTTTTCATGTCAGACAGAAGATTACAGGTCTTCCATGCGGTTGCACGCTTGCTGAGCTTTACCAAGGCTGCTGAAGTGTTACACATGACTCAGCCCGCAGTTACATTCCAGATACGCCAGCTGGAAGATCAGTTCGATACCCGACTTTTTGATCGTACCCACAACCGCGTTTCATTAACTGAGGCCGGGGCGATTGTTTTTGAGTATTCCGAGAAGATATTTGAGCATTACAGCGAGATGGAGAATGCCATCCGTGAAATGACCGATGATATCAGCGGGTCGCTGACTATTGGTGCCAGTACGACTATTTCGGAGTATATGCTACCGGCATTGCTTGGCGATTTTAAAGCCAAGAATATGGATGTGAAGCTGCGCCTGCGTGTGTCTAATACCGAAGGCATTGTTTCGATGGTGGAGAATAATGTCATTGATCTGGGTGTGGTTGAAGGGCCGGTTAATAATAAAAATTTATTAGTAGAGGTTTGCCGTACCGATGAATTGGTTGTGATTGTACCGCCACAGCATGAATTAGCTGAACTTAAACAGGTGACTGTAAAAGAGCTGATGAAATATCCCTTTATTTGTCGTGAAGAGGGTTCCGGTACACGTGAAGTGACAGTAGATTATTTGTTAGAGCAGGGTGTCGATAAACATGCTGTTAGCAATTGCCTGGAATTAGGTAGCCCTGAAGCGGTAAAAGGCGCAGTAGAAGCAGGTATGGGGCTGTCTGTTGTTTCCAGTGCAAGTATCAGTAAAGAATTGAAACTGGGCACTCTGGTCAGTCTGCCGATGCATCCCCCGTTATCAAGGGATTTCTCCTTTGTTCGTCAGCGGCAGAAATTTAAGGTTCCTGCTATGGAAGAACTGTTGGAATTTGCCCGTAACTATTGTAAAAAAGCACAAAAAACGGCTGAGTAACATAGTTTTCACCTGACAGGTAGCAAAGGAATTGCGCATTTTCCCACAGAGGGTTTTCTTTCTGTGGGTAACATCAGTAGAATGTCGACGATTCTTTCCGGGGAAAATAAATGTTGCCTGCTTTCACCACTTCTTCTGTTCGTTCCAGCGAAAAGCAATTATGCGCAATCTTGCGCGGGCTTAGCGCAGAAGATCAGGCCACACTGCTGAAATTTGCAGAATTTCTTGTTGCCTCTCAAGCTGAGAAGCAAGCCCCGATGACTGTTTTTCCTGAACCTGAAGCAATATTGCGTCCGGAGGAGGAGAGTGTGGTTAAAGGTATCAAGCGACTGACAGCGACTTATCCCATGATCAATAAAGATAAATTATTGCACCAGACATCTGATCTCATGGCTGAGCACGTAATTAAAGGCAGAGCTGCCTCAGAGGTCATTGATGATTTGGAAGTAATGTTTGCCGAACATTACCAACAGTTAAAAAATGAATTTGAGCAGAACTGTTAATACACAGGTGGGTCTGAAAAAGTATGATTAAGTTGCTCAACGATTGGTATAACGAACATTTCTCAAATCCTCAGGTTGCGATTCTTGCGCTGCTGCTGATTTTTGGTTTGGGAACAGTGGTGTTTGCGGGGGATATTCTGGCTCCGTTGCTGGCCGCAATGATTATTGCTTACCTGCTGGATGGTGGCGTAGATTTTCTGCGTACCTATAAAGTACCGCGTTTTATTTCGGTCTTACTGGTATTTAGCTTTTTTATTCTGCTATTGCTCTTGATCCTGTTTGTTTTAGCGCCTTTGTTGTTTAAGCAGGCGACACAATTTGTCCTGGAAATTCCCGGTATGTTGGCTACGGGACAGAGTGTTGTCATGCTGCTGCCGGAGAAGTATCCGGCCTTTGTCTCTGAGCAGGTAGTGCTGGAAATTCTGGCTGCGGTTAAATCACAGGTTACCAGTGCTTCGCAGCAGATTTTAAGTTTTTCTGTTGCTTCGGTCTTCGACATCATTGCCTTCATGGTTTACCTGATTGTAGTGCCGTTACTGGTGTTTTTCTTCCTGAAAGACAAACGGATGATTATCGATTGGTTCGGCAAGTTCCTGCCACGTGATAAAGGGCTGGTGGTACAGGTATGGAATGAAGTTAACGGCAAAATTGCCAGTTATGTACGCGGCAAGTTTCTTGAAATTCTGATTATCTGGGTTGCAACATTTTTTGCTTTTGTCTGGCTGGATTTGCAGTACGCGGTTTTATTGTCATTTCTGGTCGGAATTTCTGTATTGATCCCCTATGTGGGAGCGGCAGTCGTTACGCTACCAATTGCAATCGTGGCCTATTTTCAGTGGGGGTATAACTCAGACTTTATCTGGGTGATGATGGTTTATGCTGTGATTCAGTTCCTTGATGGTAATCTGCTTGTGCCATTACTATTTTCCGGGATGGTTAATTTGCATCCTGCAGCGATTATTGCAGCAGTTCTGGTATTTGGTGCTATCTGGGGGGTTTGGGGTGTATTTTTTGCGATTCCACTGGCCACTCTGATTCATGCTGTGCTTAATGCATGGCCACGTACTAATATGCTGGATGAGCGGACGGCGCGTTAATTAACGTTTACCGTCGCCCTTTAATTGCCTTTATTAGCGATATTTTTGTAGGTAGAGCCATTCAAAACCACGCTTCGCCCAGTGAAAGCCAATATTTGTTGGGAGAACTGAGTTTCCGCTTTCGGTACGCTTGACCATCATACCTTTATTACAAGAATCAACAATGCACATGAGTTCGACTTTGAAGGTGCTATCTGCGGGTTTCCCACTAAAATCGGCCAGTAGGTTTTTAGCGGCAGCTGCGGCCTGTAGGTCAGCCATATGTGCTTGTTTGGGCATCCATTCAGGGCCAGGGAAGCTGCCGGAATCACCGGCGACATAAACTCTTTCCATTCCTTCAACTTTACAATGTTTATCAGCTTTGATCAGTCCGCCTGGGGAACGAGGCAGTTCTGTATTGTTAAACCACTTATTGCCGGTCATTCCAGGCATAAACAGGATCAAATCAGCTGGAACTTCACCGCCTTCAGTAATGACTTTGTCGGCCTCCATCGCCTTCATCTTATGTCCAAGGTGGGTTTCAATGTCCCGGCGCTTCATTTCAGCCAGTAATTCACCCACTGCTTTTTCACCGAGGCGGTTGCCGGGTTTGGGTGCCGGGCTGAAAAATACAATGTGAAATTTATCTCGCCGCTTCTGCTGGCGTAACAGAGTGTCGGTACCAAATAAAAACTCAAACATTGGCCCGCCACGCATCGCACTTTTTTCTTTGGGGTTGCCGGCAAATCCCATCGCAATTGTGCCTCCCTCCATTTCCTGTAAGCGATCACGAATTTTTTCTGCAGCAGCAACACCTTCACAAGGTGTAATTGCGTGCTCAATTCCTGGTAGCTTTTTAATGAAACGTCCGCCTGACGCGATAATCAAACCATCATTAACAACATCACCATTGTCAGTTTCCACGATACGACCACCATCACGTAATCCAGTGACCATGCCACGGTGGAAATTGACTTTCATGCGTTTAAAAAAGTTATATAGCGGCACAATGATGTCTTCAGCTTTGCGCATCCCACTCGGTATCCAGATTAAGCTGGGCAGGTAGTGCAGCTCTGCTTGCGGAGCAATCAGGGTGATTTCAGCATCTTTATCCAGTTTTCGCAGCTGGCGTACGGCTGTTAGTCCGGCAAAGCCTGCGCCAATGATGGTGATCTGATTCATTTATTTGTGCCTTTCTTAAATTCATTGACTGACTGGTCAATTAGTGCAATAAAGAGCACCAATCAGTGATTCGCCTTATTCTAGCCGAATCATGGGGACAGCGTGAATGCCACCAACAGGATAGAGGCCCGGATATGGCGATTAGTGTGTTTGATATTTTTAAAATTGGTATTGGCCCGTCCAGTTCACATACGGTGGGGCCAATGCGGGCAGCGAACCGCTTTATTGCCCGTTTGCGCCGTAATGGTTTATTTGAGCAGGTAGTACGGGTGCAAATTGACCTGTACGGTTCATTAGGAGCGACTGGTAAGGGGCATGGCTCCGATAAAGCCGTGTTACTGGGGCTTGAAGGTGATGATCCGGAGACGATTGATACCGATACGATCCCGCAACGCATGGCTCAGATTATGAGTAGCAAAACTCTGGATCTGGATGGCCACCGGGTATTAGATTTTGATCCTGAACGGGATTTGTTGTTTTTCAGGCGTAAGACTTTGCCCGGACATCCGAATGGTATGATTTTTCATGCTTTTGATGTCGAAGGAAAACGTTTGCAGCAAACCACTTATTATTCAGTGGGTGGAGGATTTGTTGTTAACCCTGACGTTAGTGATGGTGATGCAGCTTCCTCGCCGATTATTGAGGACAGCACACCATTGCCGTATGCTTTTACGACCGGAAAAGGTCTGTTGGAGTTGTGTGAAGAGAATGGCTTTTCCGTTAGTGAGTTGATGCTACAGAATGAACAGGTGTGGGCTACCGAAGAAGAAATTCGGGGAAAATTACTGCATATTTGGCAGGTCATGCAGGATTGTGTGGATAAAGGTTGCAAAACCCAAGGTATTCTACCGGGTGGTTTAAAAGTTAAACGTCGCGCCGCACAATTAAGTATGAAATTACAGCATGAGGGTGAGAACAGCCTGGGGCCATTAGGAGCAATGGACTGGGTGAATCTGTTTGCACTGGCTGTAAATGAAGAAAATGCAGCAGGTGGCAGGGTGGTGACGGCACCAACTAATGGAGCAGCGGGCATTATTCCTGCAGTGATGCATTACTATTCACGTTTTGTAAACGGCGCAAATGAAGACGGTATTGTACGTTTTCTGCTAACTGCCGGAGCTATTGCGATTCTGTATAAAGAGAATGCCTCAATTTCTGGTGCAGAAGTCGGTTGTCAGGGCGAGGTGGGTTCAGCGTGTTCAATGGCGGCTGGCGCTTTGGCGGAAATTTTAGGTGGCACACCGGAGCAGGTGGAAAATGCGGCTGAAATTGCAATGGAACATAATTTAGGGCTGACTTGTGACCCAATTGGTGGGTTGGTGCAGGTGCCCTGTATTGAACGCAACGCAATGGGGGCGGTGAAGTCGATTAATGCGGCGCGGATGGCTTTACGTGGTGATGGTAAGCACTTTGTTTCATTGGATAAAGTGATTAAAACCATGCGTGATACCGGTGCTGATATGAAAAGTAAATATAAAGAAACAGCAAGGGGCGGGCTGGCAGTTAATGTGATTGAGTGTTGATCGGGTTTGGGTAGGTTATCATTTCAGAAATTAGTGCATCCTTATCTTATTGAGAAATAAGGATGCAGACCGCTATAGCTTTCCCAATAGAAAATAACCACGGTTACTCATTCAGCCGCGGCATTAGCATGACCAGATTACAAGGCATCGTCCGGTTATCCAGTTGCTCGACGATCAATTTGTCCCAACCCAGCCTGCAAGCACCGCTGGAACCAGGCAGGCAAAAAATATAAGTGCTGTTTGCCACGCCACATAGCGTACGTGATTGCAGGGTTGAGGTCTTGATTTCTTCATAAGACAGTACCCTGAACATTTCGCCAAAGCCTTCGATTTCTTTGTCCAGCAAAGGTTTGACCGCCTCCGGTGTTCCGTCTCGTCCGGTGATACCGGTACCGCCGGTTGTCAGTACAGCATTAATGGTTTCGTCAGCGATCCAGCGTGACAGGACTTCACGGATTTCATACTTATCGTCATGAACGATGGCCTTTTCAGCACATTGATGGCCTGCTTCAGTGAGTTTGCTGACCAGTAACTTGCCGGAAACATCTTCGGCTTCGGTTCGGGTGTCAGATATGGTGAGTACGGCGATGGATAAGGGCTTGAACGTATTTTCTGCCATGAAGTGACCTGTGATCCTCTGTTAAATGACTGCTATTCTACAGGTAATTACGGCTCAAGATCAGTGTAAGCATGCCTGATTTCATTTCCGGGTATGGTTTTCCCGGCTTCGGCGATTTGTGATAAAGCTATCAACGCAATAGCGAGTAGCAAAGGAGGAAGGAAGCTGCAGTGATAGGTTGTGTCCTGATGTTTCATGCCGGTTGGTCTGCCAAACAATTACTGTATCTCCGGAGTGCTTATCCCCGTGTAGACCGATGGATGCATAAAAAATTCCCTGGTTTATAAAATTTATTTTTCTATCATTATTTTCCGGGTGTAACTAAAAATTAGTTTGGAAAATAACCAGTTAATAATTATAAGATGAATATAAGGCCATGGGCTGGCCGGGTATGTATGCAAAAACTACAGGATATTTCTGCTTCAATCCTTTGACGCTATTGGATTGTGAATTTGAAAGTTTTTCATGCTGCTTACTAATAAATGCAAAAACTAAATGGGGTAAATGATGAACAGGGCATCATTGATCAATGCGCGTACTTTATATGCGCATTATGCACGCTTAAAAACACAGGCAGTGGCTGAAATTTTGCGGTTGAGAAAATACTTATTTCCGGCGGAGACAACGACCCTCGAAAATATAGGACATTATCTGGTTCCGGTGGCAAGGCATCGCGCACCTTTGCAGCTTGAGATTGACCAGACAATTCAAACTGATGGTACATGGCATGAAGTGGACGAGCTGCAGTTGCGTCTGGAGAATTATATCCGGCGTTATGAGAGAGCGGTGTCTGATTATCAGGAAAGCGTGCCATGGCTTAATAAGCTGAAAAGTGATAACGATGTGTTCTTAGCGCCATTGAGTAAGCGCGATTATTATTTATATATGTTGGATCGTGAAACGTGCAAGCAGGCATCTGACGTGGTTAGTCAACCTGATGGCAGTGCTTTATTTCGTGATAAGTATATTGAACTGAAAGGCAGGCAAACAGATGCTGTCAGAGTCTGGTATGAAAATACAGTGTTGGATCACCTGCGAATTATGGATCGGCGGGAATATGGTTATGACAAGGCTCACCGTGATGCGATTCAGCTGATTCCTCCTTCTGTGTACAAACAGGTAAATACAAGTGGGCAACAACGCAGGATAAAGCAGCTTGACCCCCTGTCGTGTAGTTTGTTGGAAAATGTTACTGTCCGTAATTGCTATGTCCGTGCTGAGAATGGGCCGTTACAGGGGATTTTTGCCAGTGACGGCGTACACCGGAACCTCAAAATCAGTGGTAATACCATTGCTACCAAAGGTACACATGCCATTTCTGTCTCCGGAGTATTAAGCGGCTGTGAATTCAGTAACAATACTTTGCGTCAGGTTGAGGGAGGGCATAAGCCTGCAATTACGCTTTACCCGGCCAGAATTGGTGGAAATATGGCTGATGATGGTGTCTTAAATATTTTATCTTTTAAATCAGGTGGTGAATTATATTATGGCGAATTTATTGATTCAGAAAATCGTTTATACGATAAAGGTGAAACAACTGTTTTAAAAGTCAATGATCTGCGATCTGAAATCCCGGAACAATACAAAAAACTTGCAGCGGGCTTACTGAATTTTGATTACGAAACATATCGCATGCAATATGCCGGTTGGACAGTACGCGATTTTCAGGCCCGGGATTCATTTGGTTATAGCCGTTTGCAGGACTGGTTGGAGGTGCGGGAACAGGAGTATCGTACCGGCGTGAGATTGGATACCTGTTTGCCGGAACCAACGCCGGAGCAGCGTGCACTGGGAGCGAATACTGTGTTGGGTTTATTGTCACAGGCGAGGAAGGCTGTTGAACGTAATGATGCTGATTTCCGGGCGATGCGGCTGGCTGATTTGCCCTATACGCCAATGCGCAGTTTTGTGATGAAGCGCATTGCGGTAAGGAATTCAGAGATTGCACCATTCGAAGATCTCGGAGCGGCAAATGATTTGAGGCGCGCTTATCTGGCGTATATTTTATCAGCTAAAGTGTTGAATTCATTGCTTGTTCGGGAAGAATTTCAAGATGAGGAACAGATGGTGTCTGTTGATCCGGCGATTCGGGGAGTCAAGCCACTTGCTGAGGGTATTGTATAGCGGTACAGCAGGCCTATAATGGCGCTTTTCAATACTGATGTAAGTGCTGTTATGCGTGTTCTTGGAATAGAGTCCTCCTGTGATGAAACCGGTGTTGCGGTTTACGATACGGAAAAAGGGTTGCTTGCCCACCGTTTGTTTAGTCAGGTGGCAATGCATGCGGAATACGGTGGTGTGGTTCCGGAACTGGCGTCAAGGGATCACATCAGGCGTGTTTTGCCATTAACGCAGGAAACACTGGCTGCTGCTGGTTTAACGCTTCAGGATATAGATGGTGTGGCATACACCGCCGGGCCGGGCCTGATTGGCGCATTAATGACTGGCGCAGCTATTGCACGCTCGCTGGCATGGGGACTGGGGATTCCTGCATTGGGTGTGCATCATATGGAGGGCCACCTGCTGGCTCCGATGCTGGAGGAAACTCCGCCTGAATTACCATTCGTTGCGTTACTGGTTTCCGGAGGGCATTCCCTGCTGGTCGATGTGCCGCGTCTGGGTGACTACAGTGTGCTTGGTGAAAGTGTGGATGATGCAGCTGGGGAGGCATTTGACAAAACAGCGAAGTTGCTGGGGCTGGATTATCCCGGCGGGCCATTGTTAGCAAAGTTGGCTGAGCAGGGCGATCCGGCGGCTTATAAATTTCCGCGCCCCATGGTTGATCGTCCTGGTTGTGATTTCAGTTTCAGCGGCCTGAAAACTTTTAGTCTCAATACCTGGAATAAATCTGCACAGACTGAACAGGATAAGGCGAATATTGCACGGGCTTTTGAAGATGCCGTTGTGGATACGGTATTTATCAAGTGTCGTCGGGCATTAGAGCAAAGCGGGCGTAAAACACTGATTGTGGCCGGTGGCGTTGGAGCAAATAAACGTTTGCGCCAGCGCTTACAGGATTTGGATGCAGCAGTGTTTTTCCCGCGTTTGGAATTTTGTACTGATAACGGAGCGATGATTGCCTATGCCGGTGCTTTGCGTTTGCAGGCAGGGCAATATGACCAGGATGGAATTCAGCCCAGGCCGCGCTGGCCGCTGACTGAGTTAGAGCCGATTTAACCATTGTCCTGCTATGGGCCTTTAACCCCATGTCAGTGAACGCATCAATCCTGTAAAGCGACTCAGCAAGCGTATGTATGAAAATGCACATTGGTTATGTAGTTAAAGCGGTTTTGGGCAATTCAATCGAAGGATGAGTAAATAATGAAAAATATACTAAGTATCGTATTACTGGCGGTTTCTATGTTATTCACAGCTTCTGTGCAGGCGGAAATGGTGAATATCAATAAAGCTGATGCAGCTGCACTAACAGAAAACCTGCCTGGGATTGGGGAAGTAAAAGCTAAAGCGATTGTTGAGTACCGCAAGAAGAACGGTCAGTTTAAGTCAATTGATGATTTGTTGCAGGTACCCGGTATTGGCGAGAAAACATTTAATAATCTGAAGAGTGAAGTATCAGTAAGTAAAGGTGCTACAAAGGCTACAGGGAAGAAGGCTATTACCTCTGTCAACCAAACAGAGGCTGGGAAAAAATCAGCATCCACTACTCAATCTTCCAGGAAAGATGATAAGGCTGATGATAAGAAGTCCGGGGATAAAGATCAAAAAAGTCAGTCAGCAAAAAAAGACGACGATAAGAAGAAAGACAAGAGCACTGCTGAAAAAAGCAGTTCGGATAAAGACAAAGATAACGATGGTAAGTCAGCTAAGTCGAAAGTGAAAAAGGACAGTGCTTCATCTGATTCAGAGAGTAAATCTGCTGCGAAGGACAAAGATAGCAAGAAGTCTGCTGCCAGCAAAAAAGATACGAAGAAAAGCACTGGCAAAGTAAAAGCGGACAAGGCAGGTGATAAGAAGAAGAAAGCTTCTTCTACTGGCAGCAAGAAGAAAAGCAGTGCTAAAAAGAAGAAAACTTCGAAAGCTAAATCTGCTGCCTGCAAAAAGAAAGGAGAATCCTGTACTGCTAAGTGAGATTAAAGGTTGGGAAAGTGTACTATTGTGTGATTGAGAAAGGGCTGGTGACAGCCCTTTCTCTTTGGTAATCAGATAGGAAAGTTATAGCATTGTAGCCATGTGCTGGTTGACTTCCTGGCTTGTCAGTCGTGCTGTTTTGCCACTGGGGGGCAGAGACTCTGCATGGAAAAACGCCGGTAATTCATCGTCAGCCTCAGTAAATCCGGCCAGGCGGTTAAATTCCTTTTCCAGTCGCAGTGTTTCTGCGCCGATGTTGCGGATGAACTCCGGGTCTACTTCGGTTCCAAAGGCACCATTAATTGCATCAGCAATCAACTGAAGGTTTGGGTCGGTCACCGTTCGGCCAAAGACACAAAGCCCCAGTGAATCGGCAACAGCGCTGTTTAGTTGCATCTTGTAACTTTCGGCTACTAAAGTAGAGACGTCTTCGCCATCACAGGGAAAAGTGGGTGCATTGCCTACAGTATGGTCAGCCCCCTGCGCTGTGAACATCATTGAGATGCCGGTTACTTCAATCAGGCGCGGGTCATATGCACTGATTGCCTGTTTTTTGATAACGGGTATGCGTTGCACGTTAAGCGCTTCACCAACGGCAGCAGTGCCATCTGCTATTAAACGACCACGTTCATCCGGTTTAAACAGCTTATCAATGCATTGCTGCATAAAGGCAACATCGCCAAATTCTCCTTCACCCGCTTCCATCAGCACACCCAGGGTCGCGCCCAGCTCAATGCTGTCAATGCCCAGGTCATTGGCTGTTTCATTCAGGCGTGCTACATCATCCGGATCAGTCAGGCCGCAGTTACTACCCAGTAAGCCAAGGGTTTCGTATTCCAGTGGTGAAACCAGTTCCCGCCCGGTATCGTCAACATAAACGTTGCTGCACTTAATCAGGCAGCCGGGCATGCAGGCGTGAGACGTATCGCCGCCACGTTCAGTATTAAGTTCACGAATATAATCACCACCAAGCTTGAAGGTTTCCTGGTCACGATCAACTAACTGGCCCGCAGAGAAATTTCTTACCGGCATGGCGCCCATATAGTTGGTAATGTCCCCCACCATTGCTGTTCCTGTCGTTTTCAATACCTGAATGACAGGGGCTTCATCGAGCTTTTTGCCGTATTCACGTACAGATGTCATGACTTTTTTACGGTCATGCATTGGTGGCATCTTCAGCTTGTCGATTACAATTGCTTTGACTTTTTTAACGCCCATCACGGCACCGACACCACCCCGTGCCGCAAGGCGGGAAGGGCGGTTGTCTGTATCGGAGAATGCGATGCCTGCCATCAGGCCTTGGTATTCCCCCACCGGGCCGCACAACGCCAGCGATATTTTCTCGCCATATTTTTCGTGCAGGCGTTTTGCGCAGTCGAAGTTACCTAAGCCCATATAAGGGCTGGCATCTTCAAAGCTAATATCACCGTCTTTTGTTATCCGGATAACAACCCAGTCATCAGCAGCGCCATGGAGGGTCATTGTAGCGATTTGTAACTGGCCCATCGCAAAGGCGAATGTGCCCCCGCTATTGGCTTCTTTGATCCCACCGGTGAGTGGGCTTTTGCAGCCAATACTTAAACGGTTGCCATTGGAAAAATTGGTACCGGCAAATGGCCCTGCAGAAAAGATCAGCGGGTTTTGATCTGACAGCGGGTCAATGGTTGCAATGTCTTGTTCCAGTAACATACGTGCGATCAGGTGGCGACCGGCAGAGGTCAGTTCCTGCCCGCTCAATGTCCTGCGTTGGATGTCTTGCGTATCAAGGCGGATATCGATGGAGTCACGCATGTTTTCAGTTCCTGATAGGGTTAAAAGCTTGGTAGAGCGAGATTACAGAATGCATTTGTATCGGGCAATTTATCCGGCATTTTGACAGACAATTATCCTCATGCACCGGTTGGTACTCAGGTTTTAAAAAGTATGATTTACGCTTTTTCAGTGATTTCTATAATTTTAGCCGGACGTTGTAAAATATCCAGCAGTCTACGTAACTCAGTCATTGGCATAACGAGTGTCGCTGTGTTGACTAATGGATGGCATTGCAGACTTTCAGCTTGCCATATCGCTTGATCAATCACCAATTCCACCGCATTATCGGTGTCATTAATGACTGCCAGTACGGAGACAGACCCCGGAGTTAACTGCAAGTGTTTTTGCAGACGTTCAGGAGAGGCAAACCCCAGTGAGTTAACCTCAAGTGTTTTGGCCAGGGCTTTTAAATCAACCGATTTTTCACCAGAGACGACAACTAAGAAGTGGCGTTTGCCTTTCCGGTCACGTAAAAACAAATTTTTGGTTTTTGCTCCGGGTAAATCCGGTAATAAACGATCAGCTTCTTCACAGGTGTAAACAGCAGCATGATCGGTTCGCTGATAGCGTATGTTGTGCTGTTGTAGTGTGCCGTATAAATCCATAGTGCTTAGCTGTGTCGTTTACTAATGTCATCGTGGTGCCGCATTATATGCTCCGGTAGGGTGCATGCAAACTAATTCGGGATATTGCTGTGTTGTGTAAGGTAAAGGAAGATAGAAAATGAGGAAAAGTATTTATAACCGGTTGCTGGTGCTGATTTTGTTGCTAACCATTGCAGGCTGTACCGGCACTCAGTTTGGTTACCGTTTTCTTGATAGTCTGATGCGCTGGCGGTTGAACGAATACGTCAGTTTGCAGGGAGAACAGAGTCGTGAAGTTGATGCGGCGCTGGACGCGTTTCATACCTGGCATCAGCGTGACCAGCTGCCCTTATACAGGAATTTCCTGGCAAAGCAGACAACTGTATTAGAGCGTGAGGCCATTAATGCTGCCCAGTTACAACAGGCCTACGAGAGTGGGATAGTGTTCTGGAAAGACAGTATGGAACGTTTGTTACCGGATGCAGCACGAATGTTGAGTCAGCTTGATCAGGCACAACTGGTACAGTTGCAAAAGAATATGGATGCTAAAAACGCTGAATATGAAGAAGAGCGTATTAGTCCTCCATTGGCGAAACGTCAGCAGGAAAGACAGAAGAGAATGCGGGAAACGCTGGAAAAGTGGATCGGTGATTTGACTGAAACACAGGAGCAGCGATTGAAAGAGTGGGTAACTGATCTTAATTATGAAACGGGTGCCCGGTTACAGCAGCGTCGGTTATTGCGGGAGCGATTCGAACAATTACTGCCATTACGTAAGCAACCAGAGCGCTTGCAACAAGCGCTGGCGCAGTTAATGGTTCATCCGGAAAGACAGTGGACGCCAGCCTACCGTAAATATGTATATTTTAATCGGCAGCAAACCTACCGTTTATTAATTGATTTACACAGATCATTAACCGAAAAGCAAAAAAAGCGTTTGCTGGATAAACTGGAAGGTTATCAACAGGATTTTGCGAACCTCAGTGCATAAGTCGTGTGAGTGGTTTTTAGATATTTAAAATCTCAAGCGCCTGTTGGTTCAAGAAGTGGGAAGTACAAATGCCTGAAAGCTTTTACTCAGCCACTTTAATGGTGCCGGTATTATTTTTGTGTCGTCTGGAAGGCAGAATGATCGTTTTTTATCGTTATTGTGTTTGGCTGTTCCTGCTGGTTTTTTGTATTTGTAATGCCTGTAATGCAGATGTTGTAAAGCCTGCTCTGGTGGAGATTACGGCTAAAAATGGCGGCGAAATCAATATTGAAATCCGCACGAGTATTGAAGCGATGCTTACAGGAATCAATGCTAAATATAAAAACACACAGGAGGCTCCACAGGCTGAGGCTTATGACCGGCTCAGGGTTATGCAGGCTGAAGAGCTAGCTGCTGAGTTTGAGCCGTTTAAACCACGTTTGCTGGAGCAGATAGCGTTGCAGGCAGATAAACAACCCGTGACACTCACGATTGCCAGTGTCGATATTCCTGAACCTGGTTATACCAAAGTGCCTCGCCCGGCTTTGATCGTATTGCAGGGAAAAGTGGATGCCGGTGCGACTGAACTGCAATGGTATTATCCGGCGGAATTTGGTGATAACGCTGTACGGGTGCGTCAGATTGATGAAGCAAAAGAAAAATGGCATTGGTCGGATTGGCAGTGGCTGCGCAATGATCAGCCCAGTGAAAGGTTCTCCTTAACGGAAGTCTTTCGTCAGCAGTCGGTGATCGAGGTTATGGCTGATTATATTGTCATTGGCTTTGAACATATTTTTCCTAAGGGGCTGGATCATATTCTGTTTATTTTGGGTATTTTCCTGTTTAGCGTGCGACTGAAACCTCTGTTTTGGCAAGTCACCATGTTCACCATAGCACATACTATTACATTGGGGCTGTCGATGAATGGCGTGATTAGTCTACCGGCGAATATTGTAGAGCCATTAATTGCCTTGTCGATTGCGTACATTGGTGTGGAGAATATTTTTAGCAAACAGCAGCTGCACAATAGCCGGTTATTATTGGTGTTTGGCTTTGGCTTATTGCATGGGCTGGGTTTTGCCAGTGTATTAGCTGATTTTGGCATGCCGGAAGAAGCATTTGCTATTGCCCTGATTGCATTTAATGTGGGAGTTGAATTCGGGCAGCTGGCTATTATTCTGGTGGGTTACATTTTGCTATCGCGCTGGTTCGGGGAAAAGGCGTGGTATCGGTCGTTGGTGGTGATTCCCGGGTCGTTAGTGATTGCTGGTATTGGTTTGTACTGGACGTTCGAGCGGTTGGAGTGGTTGTAGCTTCAATGTTTCAGGTTATATAGCGCCCAAATAAAAAGCCCGGGTTAGTCGGGCTTTTTATTTGGAACTTGCAGATGAGCTTACTTGCGGAATGCAGGCCCGGTCCACTTCAGGCCATTAGAGGCATGAGTATGGAAATATTCCAGTGCTTTGTATTCATCACTTTGCGCTTTAAAGTCCTTGGCACGAACCTGTTGGTTACAGCCGCCATAACGACGGTGTAAGGTGCCTAACTGGCCCCATTTTGCCCGATAGGTTGGGAAATGGGTAACCTGTCCATAAGCAGGGCTTAGAATTTCAGCACGAATACGACTGCCAGCATAGGCGACATGGCAATCAGCACATGACATATTTAACTGGCCACGCTTAGCATAGAAAAAGGTTTTACCCTTTTCATACCAGGCTTCTGCTTTCTCATTCGGGATTTTAACGTCAATCACCTGACCATCAGCCTGTGAAGCGATGTAACCGGATAGAGCGGCAATATCGCCTTTCTTCCACTTCAGCTTCTTTTCACCATTGGCTTCACGACAGGCGTTGATTTCACCTTCCAATGTCAGGATGGTGTCTTTCGCCTCATCGTACATGGGGTATTTAGCCCGTACTGTACTCACTTCACCCAGACAATCTTTGTAGCTCTTGCCGTTGGCAAACGGGGTATCCCACATCTCTTCGCCTTTGGCAACCTGATCTTCATAGGGAGGGAAGTCTTCTTCCATTTCCTTGAATTGCTCATAAGCATCTTCACGGAAAACATAAGCACCGTCGCCGTAGCTGTTGATGTCAATTTTGCTAAACTTTTTGCTGAAAAAGTTTTTCAACGCTTCCTGGTCTTCAGCAGGTGTGGCCTGAATCGTTCCGGCAGCAGTGAGAGCAAGCAAGGCTGAGGTCATCAGTGTTAGTGATAGCTTTTTCATAAATTTCCTCCAGACCTTAAATTACTTAGCTTCGGTTTCAGCAGATTCCGATTCGCCCATATTGTCTTTCCAGGTCAGCTTGACCGCGTCGCCTTTTTCGCCTTTATAGGCAAAGGAAAGATAAGGGTTTTTGGAAACTGATGGCCCCCAGTTTGCATTCAGTACTTCTTTGTCGTTTGCAGTCACTACGATCTCGCTGATGTAATGCGCCGGGATTTTCTTCCCGTCTTTACCTTTGCGCTGACCGGTTTCCATTGGGTGATTCATGATGGATTTGACTGTAACCACGCCGTCTTTAGCTTTCGCTTTAATCTTGATTTTTCTTGCCATTACCGTATCTCCTCAATTAACCGCCACAACCACCGATGGTGACTTTAACTTCCTGCTTAGCCATGTGTACAGCGTCAGCCGTCTTCACAATTGCCACCACGTCAGATGTCTTACCCATCTTCAGGCGGGTAGATGCTGTTGCCACTGAGTTTTCGCCCAGTGTAAAGGCTGCTGCCATTGGGGCAGGGTTGTTAGGTACCAAAATAGCAATTTCGGTGACGCCTTCAATAGTGGAAGACACAGTTACCGGAACAACTGCCCCGTTTTCTGCAATTTCCGGTGCTTTGATTTTAATGTCAGCTGAGTCCGCAGCATCTTTAGCGCCAATAGCGTCCAGTGCAGCTTCCAGATTGTCAGCTTTAAATGCCGCTTCCATGGCACCACCATGGCTGTCAGCAACGGCAGCAGAGCTTAACAGTCCGCTACCTGCAGCGATGACTGCGCCAGCTCCGACGGTTCCTTGTAAAAAAGTTCTACGTTTCATGGTTATCCTCTCTAAAGATTGTTACAGGGAATGAACAAAGTCAGTGATCAGGTCAATTTCTTCGTCACTCAATACACCATGGGGCCCGTAAGGAATCATGATGGTATTAGGGTTCTTGATTCGTGGGTCAGAAATCTGTTCACGGAGTTTATCTCTGTCCGGATAGCGCGCCTTCATCGCGATCAATGGCGGGCCAATATTACCGGGCATATCACCACCGGCAATCATATGGCAGGCCAGGCAGTTACCTTTACTGCGGTGAAAGGCAAGTTCCTTACCCTTGGCAAGTGCTTCTTCACTAACTTTATTTTCATCTGCAGCGTGAGCTGTTGACAGACCGGTGAGTGCAGTCACGGTCACTACAGAAACGGAAAGTGCCAGCATGCGAAAAGTTTTCAGCATATATAGTCCTCCTCTCTAGACCTATATTGACATTAAGAATTGTCGCCAGGTTCAATTCTGCGGAAAAGCAGGGCAATCAATCCTGTGTATATTGGGCATAAAATGAGTAGCAATAGCAGCTTACATTATCACTATCGGGCACGCAAAAAAAACTTGGGATATTGTATTGACACCTGTTTAGTGCTAAGCCAGACAGGGTGTGGCAGAGGGAGGGCTGTGCGGTAAACACTGATAGTCAATCAGTGTTTACGAAAGAAGCAGTTTTACAGAATTGTGGACAGAAATTCTAACAATGGTTTGCTGAATGCCTCGGGTTGTTCAACCAGACCCATATGCTGTAACCGTGGGATGATAATGACTTCAGCGCCTTCAATTTCTGAGCCTATGGCTTCTGACATTGCAGGTGTACTGCCACTGTCATTTTCACAGGTAATGATCAGTGTTGGATGCCCAATGGGTGGTTCCGGCCGGATCAGTTCAATGACCCCTGCCGCCAGTACCCAGCGACACTGCGTATAACTTTCCGGGTTATTGGCCAGCACCCAGCCCCGGATATTCTGAATGATATCATCACGCTGTTCCCGGAATTCAGGAGTAAACCAGCGTTCTATGGTGGCATCCAGTGTGGCCCCCGGCCCGCCTGCATCCGTTTTTGCTGCCCGCTCTTCTACCAGCTTCTGGCCTTCCGGGCTGCGTTCATGGGGGGAGTTCAGAATGCCGAGTGCGTATACCCGATCCGGATAATCCATGGCAAAACGCCGGTTAATCATACCTCCCAGCGAGAAACCTATCAGTGCAGCAGCTTCGATCTCCAGTTCATCCATCAATTCACGTAATTGTCGTGCAAATAGGGTGAGAGAGGGCTGTTCCGGAGGCTGAGCACTTTCTCCGTGGCCATACAGGTCGTAGTTCAGAACCTGATAATGCTGTTCCAATATGGGCAGGTAATCATTCCAGGTGGCGCGGGTTAAACCGAGGCCGTGGATAAGCGCGATGACGGGGGCATCGGTTTTACCGGTTAATGTATAGACGGTGCCGTTTTGGCTGGTATTTGGCATTTGTATGTTTCTCCTGTTAATCCCCCCGATTCACTCCCTTCTTACTTATGTGGAAAAGGGAGTGAATATTCCTGATGAAGCTTTAAACCCCTGCCGGATTATCGACGCTGCGCCCCATTTCTTCCAGATCCTGATAGCGATCTCCGATCCGGTGCAATGGGTGACCACCAATTGATGCTCCCAGAGCCATAATGATCTCATCTTCTGCCGGTGCATCCGGCACATTCAGGTGAATGGTCTGGTAATGCGAACGGCGGCCTGCATCATGTTTGTCCATTAATGGAATCATCAGTGGAGTACCGGCCGCACCACGGGTATTGGTGAAAGCGAGGTAGGTCTTGGCGTTAACGGCGTCACGGAATTGATTACCAAACCATAAGGTGTGAGTCAGGGCCTGTGCATGTTCGATTTCGCCGCCCATGCCGACCACCGACGCTTTGCCGTAACCTTCAAGCTCGTCACCGGTAACATCCAGAATCATTTGTGTCAGCAGTTTTCCAACTTCCGGGCCAATGGTACGGATTTCCGGGCGCAGGTTTTCCACGAAACCGCGACCAAACCACGGATTCTTAATAATCGCCAGCGCAGCAATGAGCTTAGTTGGTGTCGGTACCGTTTGACCACCTTCAATATGTGTGGTTTGAATGTGCATTAGCGTGCGGCGAATTTCTGCAGACGGCGTATCAGACATGAGTTTTCCTTTGGTTATTTAATATATAGACTTTCAGCATGATTTTGGGGGCGTTTTAAGCAAATTCCGGCATCACTTCATCAATAAACAGTTGTAGTGAGCGTTTTTGCTGCGCCATATCCATCCCCATAGACGCATAATAAATGAAGGCATCAACACCCAGTGTTTCATAACGTTTCAGTTTTTCGATGACGGTATCCGGTGAGCCAAACATCAGATTTTCTTCCAGCATATTCGGTTCAACAAAGGCATTGCCCTCTAGTGAGTCCAGTGGCACACGTTCAACAAAACCATCGACTACATCACCAGACTGCATCATTAGATTGCCAAACTGGCCCAGCACACGGCGCACCGCATCCATCGCTGCCTGTTGATCTGCATCATTATCGTATACTGCAGTGTGGCGCATCATTGAGAACGTGCGGTTGTAATCCGGATTGTATTTAGCTTTTGCCTCATCCAAACGAGCCTTGTATAACTCAGCTTCTTCAAACCCTTTGGTCAGCGGCCAGCTCATAATATTGCAGTCATTTTGTACAGCATAATCATAAGTAATCGGCGCCCGAGCAGCGACCCACATCGGCACATCTGTTTGCAGTGGTTTCGGGCAACAGGTGGCTTTCGGAAATTGCCAATACTCGCCATCATGTTCAACATCACCTTTCCACAGGTCACGCACCAGTGGCAGCATCTCCTGCATATAACGCCAGCTGTCACTTTGTTTCAGCCCGGGTTTCATACGATCAAATTCGCGTTGGTAGGCACCGGAACCGAGCCCCATTTCAAGCCGTCCGCCACTAATCAGATCGAGGAAAGCAGCTTCACCCGCCAGATCAATCGGATGCCAGTAGGCGGCATTCGCAACACCACAGCCCATGCGAATGTTTTCTGTATGCGTTGCCCACCAGGTGAGAATCTGCATTGGATTGGGAGCGATGGTCATTTCAATGGCGTGATGCTCTGCTGCCCAGACGATCTCAAAGCCGCTACGGTCAGCCATTTGCACCATGTCCAGTGTGTGTTGCGCGACTTCCTGCATGTCGGTTTGGGCATCCATGCGTTCGAGATTGATAGCGATATGGAATTTCATGGTCTTTCTCCTTGGGTTAGCGCCCTACAAACTGGCTGCCTAATGGTTCACTGGAAGTATTCATCCATACGGTTTTAGGACGGGTATAATCCATCACCGCCTGGAAGCCGCTTTCACGGCCATAGCCTGAGGTTTTCATGCCGCCGAATTCTGCAACGGGTGAGATGACACGGTAGGTATTCACCCAGACAATACCGGCTTTAACTGCGCTGGAAACACGCAGTGAGCGTGCGCTGTCACGGGTGAATATCCCGGCAGCCAGACCGTGTTTGGTGTCATTTGCCATTGCTACAGCTTCCGCTTCATCTTTAAAACGCACCACGCTGAGCACCGGACCAAACAGCTCGGTATCAACGATGCGTAAATCCTGACGCGGGCATTCAATAATGGTCGGCTCATAATAAAGGCCATCCAAACCTTCCGGCTGCCTGCCGCCACATAAGACCTTGCCGCCTTCCTGCTGTGCAAAGGCGACTTCACGCTGGACATTTTCCAGCTGGCCGGAGGTACACAATGGCCCCATCTCGGTTGCTTCCAGCAATGGATCACCGATTTTCACTGAATTCGCGACGGTGACCATGCGCCGGAGGAATTCGTCAGCAATGCCTTCCTGTAAATACAGACGTGACCCGGCAACACAGCTTTGGCCGGAGGCGGCGAAGATACCGCCGACTGAGCCATTGACTGCGCTTTCAATATCCGCATCATCAAAGACAATAAACGGTGATTTTCCGCCCAGCTCCAGCGAAATTTCTGCAAAGTTATTCGCTGAGTTATGAATAATGTGTTGGGCGGATACAGGCCCGCCGGTGAAGGAAATACGTGCTACCAGCGGATGTGAGGTTAATACCTTGCCACAAGGATCGCCGTGGCCGGTCACAATATTAACCACGCCCGGTGGGATGCCGGCTTCTGCGATTAACCGGCCAAATTCCAGCATTGCTGCTGAGGCATGTTCCGAGGCTTTCAATACAATAGTATTGCCCGCTGCCAACGCAGGGCCGATTTTCACTGCGCTTAGGAATAGCTGTGAGTTCCAGGGTACGACCGCCGCAATGACACCCAGTGGCTCACGTTTGGTGAATACAAACATATCCGGCTTATCAATCGGTAATGTATCGCCATGAATCTTATCAGCGCAGCCCGCATAAAAATGAAAGAACTCGGAGATGTATTTCGCCTGCCAGCGGGTTTCCTTGAACATCTTGCCGGTATCGATAGATTCAGTTTTGCCCAGTGCTTCCGATTGTTCCGCCAGCAGATCACCCAGGCGGCGCAGGCAATGTCCGCGTTCCGTTGGTGTCATGCGGCCCCATGGCCCATCATTCAATGCGCGGTCAGCGGCTTTAACCGCACGATCCACATCATCAGCACTGGCCTCCGGAATACGTGACCAGACTTCGCCATTTGCCGGGTTGACACTGGTGAAGGTGTTGCCATCACTGGCATCTACCCATTCACCGTCAATCAGCATTTGATAATTCTGTAATTCGCTCATCTTGCTCATTCTCCCGCGCTGTCAACGCGTCCGTAGCGGCCGTTAAAGTAAATCAAGGGTTCCGGTATGCCAGCCTTCACGTCGATTACACGGCCTACAAAAATGCGGTGGCTGCCGGTGAGCATGGTTTCATGCAGTTGGCAGGCAAAGGCCGTACTGTTTTCGATAATGGGTAAGGCATCCGGCCCCGGTTCATGTGCGATTCCACTGAATCGGTCTTCCAGCTCATGATCATGTCGCCCGGCAAAGCGATCTGCGACATGCTGACCTGACCACGGCAGAACATTGACGCAGAAATTGCCGTTTTTCAGGGTCGTTTGCGCAATACGACTGCTATCCATCAGGCAAACCAGGATGGTCGGCGGATCAGCCGAGACAGAACAAAAGGCGCTGACTGTGCCGCCGTGGCAACCTGCTTCACCATTTGTGGTAACAACCGTGACGCTGTTAGCCACGGCACGCATAGCCGTGATGAAATCGTTGCGATCGACGGTGCTTGCCTTTGTTGTTGCTGGTGGCATAACGACTCCTGTTGCTGGACAGCCCTTGTTGAGTCGTCAATATGCCAAAGCCTTATCTATCTGGAAAGCGAAATATTTTGTAGTATTAATGCATAAATTCTGCATTGTGAGTCTTGCCTGTATCCGGTTAAATGGAGGCTGGTTTAAGCGCAGCTGACGACAAAAGAGAAGTTATGAATCTATCCGCTTTACAAACGTTTCTGGCGATTATGGAGACCGGCAGTCTGGTTAAGGCTTCACTGCGCCTGCATGTTAGTCAGTCCACGGTTACAGCACGTTTGCAGTCACTGGAAAGTGATTTGGGGCAGACTTTATTTGTGCGCCAGAAATCGGGTGTGTCGATGACAGCATCCGGCCTTAAATTCAAGCGTTACGCCGAAGCGATGACAGATTTATGGCGACAAGCGCAGCAGGAGACTTCGTTGCCTGATGGCATCAGCTCGGTGTGTAATCTGGGATGCCATCTTGATTTATGGCCGGAGACCGGGCGGGGGCTGATGCGACGTATTCACCAGGACTACCCGCAAACGGCTTTGTCAGCCTGGCCGGGGAAACATGATGAACTGGATCAGTGGATGAGCACCGGTCTTATTGATGCGGCGCTGACTTACCGTCCGACAACACGGGAGAATCAGACCATCCACTCTTTGCGCAGTGAGCCTTTGATATTGGTTTCGAACCGGCCCGATACACCTATGCGCAATGACCCGCATTATGTCTATGTTGATGCGGGTGAGGACTTTGGGCGTCGGCATACGGCGGCTTATTCTGATGCTGGTGTGGCAAAAGTAAGTTTTGGCTGTGCGGTGTGGGCGCTGGATTACCTGTTAGAGCAGGATGGCTCAGCATATCTGCCGGAGCGGCTGGCCGAGCCATATATTGCATCGGGCCAGCTGTTTCCGATTGTTGATGCGCCCGTGTTCAGCCGCCATGTTTATCTGATTGTGAATGACCAGGCTGCTATGGCCTGGGAGTGGTTGGGGGCGTTTTTAAACGCTCTGGATGAAATAAGATAAACACCCCCGCAATTCTACTGTGGCCTTATTATCTGCGGTGTTTCCGGTGCGCCCATTGGATAAGGCTGACCATCATAGCTCACCGGGTGAACGCCTGCCTGATTACTCACAACCTTGAATCCTCGTGTCGCTGTCTGGTATTGATAAGCTGTTTTGCGCCAGCTGCTGCCTTCATTGTGTCCGAAGTAGCTGATACCAAGGAGGAGTTGGTCGCCACGTTGGATGAGCTGATACTCATAGCCGCTGGTGCTGTCGCCGTCGGCCCTGAAGTTGATGTCGCTGCTGCGGCGTTGGTAGGTCGCATCATTACTGAAGCAGGTCATAACACGCGCAGCATTCTGGTTAACTTCGAGGAAAATATAGTCCGGTTTATTGTCACCATTATAATCATAACGGATCAGGCCGTTAGCAACGGGTTGCTTGATTGTATTTTCGTAGCGATAGGCATGGTCGATATTTTTGACCGCGCGAAATTGTTTTTTCGGATCATGGCAGGCTTGTGGCAGAGCAGGGCGATTCTGTGGATTATTGGGATCCGTTTTTTTACGAAAACAGGCTTGCAGTTGTTTGCTCCGGGCATCTGTTTCCGCATTGGTAATATGCTCGGCGGTTTGCAGGCACCACTGCATTTGCCCGGTTTTATCATTATTCCAGCGTGAGCCACTATAGCCACAGCCGTTTTGCAGATTGGTTTTATGTTGTTCCACTGCGCTGCTGGCATAGTATTCGCAGCGGGCTTTATCTGCGCTACGGTTTTCGATATCAGCGAGATCAGGAATGATGATAGGGGACTTCAGGTCATTGGTTTCTATCGCAGCAACGTGATCGGCGGTTTTTTGTGGTGCTTTCGGCAGCTGTTCGCGGTGGGTTTTTGCCTTACCTAATTTCTTGATGGCCTGTAACTCTTCCACGAAGGGATACGGGCTGATTCCCAGGTTAAAAGCTGGCCAACGGTTATCGCTAACCACTCTGGGTAAGCCAATGTCGGGGTCTGATCCAAGGTGGCGGGCGATCTCGCCATACCAGACTAAGTCCTTGCCATAGATTTCGTTCATAATGAACACCTCACCGGTCAGCACAACCGGGCCACGGCTATAAGTCCCTTCGTGGGTTGAAGTATCGGTGCCGATCACCATGATGGTTTTGGGATCGGTGTTAACGATTTTTTTACCCAGCGCCCCGGTGAGGTGGCCCGCGACATATAAGGCTTTCCAGCCAGACATAGTTTTCAGATCGATGCCTTGTTTAGCAAAAGCGGCGATAGTCTGTTGCGGGAGTTTGGTGAATGGATTCCTGATCGGGACACCATGATTTTTTAGCAACAGCGGTTTAATAAAATCATTGTCCTGGTTAAGCAGGGCCAGCTGTTTGCGGATGATGGTTTCTGTGGCTTGCGCTTTGTCTGCATGTTTGGCAGCAATTTTATTTGCCGGGTTTTGTGCGTATGGCGTGGTGTAACTGAAGACTAGCAAAGCGCAAAGTAAGTATTTCATCAATTTCATTGTTGGCCCATCCCTTGGTTTTGGTATCCATTTAGTTGACTGCGGCAGAGTATAGTAGTTGCGGAAGTGCTTATCTTTTGCCACGTTGCTCATCATGCCGGTTACGTTTCAGGTTTGCTATAATTCCATTCGCCAGCCTCAGGGGGGATTGCACATGTCAGATGCCAGCGAGTTAGGACAATCATCAGATCAACAACACGTCTTTATTTCTCATGCCACAGCGGATGATGACTTTGTTCGTGAATTACGCGTCAAGCTTCTTTGCTGCCGGACAATAGAAATCGACAATAAAATGCCCCAGTGGCCGCTGCCGGTAAAACTGTAGGCCACGCAGCTGCTTCTTGCGTAAATGCCTCCACAGCAAGCACTCAGCCTCGGTTTGCTGCTTGCGTAATTTGCGGGCGGGCTGACGAAGGTTCTTGTTATAATCAAGCATTCAGTAATCATGTTGCTGCCAGAGAGATCAGGCAAATGATCGTGATGAAATCCACTCTGTCCCTCACAAGCAACGTTTAAAAAGCGAAACGTCTGGAACAAAAGAGGGGAAACCCTCCAGCTTAGGACGGTGGTTATCGAAGGGCCTCCCCCTTTGAAAAAGGGGGAATGAGGGGGATTTTCAGGAGAGCATAAATTGATCCAGAGCTTGCAAAAAATAATCCAAACCATTACTAATGCCACCGCAATCGGCCAACCCACCACCCTGCAAACCCTATGGAGCGGTTACGGCAGCATCGACCGCTACCCCTTAACCAACGCAGCCCAAAACTCAGTCATCGTAAAACACGTCCGCCTCCCTGACCGCAGCCAGCACCCACGTGGCTGGAATACTAACACCTCACATCAACGCAAGCTCCGCTCCTACCACGTCGAAACCGCCTGGTATCGTGACTGGGCAGCCCGTTGTACAAATGATTGTCGCATCCCCAAGAGTCTGGCGCTGGAGCAGGCTGAAAATGAATTCATCATCGTACTGGAAGATCTCGATGACAGTGGTTTTCCAGTGCGTAAAAACCACGCCACGCTAGCTGACATGCGGCTATGTCTGCGCTGGTTAGCTTATTTCCATGCAATATTCATGGGCGCAACACCTACCGGCTTATGGGAAACCGGCACCTACTGGCATCTCGCCACTCGTCCGGATGAATTGGTAGCGATGACGGATGAAAAGCTGAAACAGGCTGCACCGCTGCTGGATCAGGCTTTGAGCAATGCACCGTTCCAGACGTTGGTACACGGCGATGCCAAGCTGGCGAATTTCTGTTTTGCGGCGGATGGGCAGTCTGTGGCAGCGGTGGATTTTCAGTATGTCGGTGGTGGCTGCGGCATGAAAGATGTGGCTTATTTTATCGGTAGCTGTTTGGATGAGCAGGATTGTGAGCGTATGGAAGCGCGACTGCTGGAGATTTATTTTTCGGCATTGCGTGAGGCACTGATGCTCCATCGGCCGGAGATTAATGCTGCTGAGGTGGAAGCTGCGTGGCAGCCTTTATATGCGGTGGCATGGACAGATTTCTACCGGTTTTTGAGCGGCTGGAGTCCGGGGCATTGGAAAATGCACGCTTACAGTGAACGGCTGGCGCGTGAGATAATCGCACAATTGGGGTGACCTTGCATTCACCCCAATGAATAATTCCGGGTTAATGCCGGAAATGTGCTTTTACATCTTCTGATTCACGCTATCGACCTTATCCTGCAGCGTTTGTTCTTTGTCAGTCCGGGTGCCAAGCTTCATATGAGAGGTGATGCGTACGGCCCCCATTTCATGCAGGTCTTCATGGCACTTTTTCACCGCAGCCATGACATCCTCCCATTCACCTTCAACGTTAGTACCATAGCCATGCATTTTGTGTGTCAGGCCAGCCTCCTGAAAAATTTTCTGGCAGTGGGCAACATAAGGGGAAACTGAAATGCCAACCCCCCCGGGTGATACCATGATATCCATTAATACGTACATTGGTTTGCTCCG
>JBMZDK010000022.1:0-26077 GCA_049614265.1 Thiolinea sp. | reverse complement strand
GCTGCCTGTTCTCTATCCGCTTGCGCAACATCGTTACCAGCCGCTTCCACATTAACAGCCAGTCCGGCCATATTACCGTCCTGATGAATCTCTAACTGATAATGCGGTGACAGGTTATCCGTTTTCAGGATCAACTCTTCAATTTGAGTCGGGAATACGTTGACGCCCCGGATAATCATCATGTCGTCACTACGTCCGGTAATTTTTTCCATCCGCCGCATATTACAGGCGCTGCCCGGTAACAGGCGGGTCAGGTCACGGGTGCGGTAACGAATAATCGGCAGTGCTTCTTTCACTAGTGTGGTAAATACCAGCTCACCTTCTTCACCGTCAGCTACGGGTTGCAGGGTGTCTGTGCTCACTATTTCGGGATAGAAACAGTCTTCCCATAGGGTAGGGCCATCCTTGGTGGTGACAAATTCCTGTGCTACGCCCGGCCCGAGAATTTCTGACAGACCATAGATATCGACTGCATCCAGGCCCATGCGCTGTTCAATTTCGGCGCGCATGGCGTTTGTCCATGGTTCGGCACCAAAAATGGCCACGCGTAGTGAGGATTCACGTGGGTCGAGTCCCTGACGTTCGAATTCATCCGCAATGTTCAGGCAGTATGATGGCGTCACCATGATTATGTCTGGTTCAAAGTCCTGAATCAGCTGAACCTGGCGTTCAGTTTGACCGCCACCAAAGGGAATCACCGTGCAGCCAAGTTTTTCTGCGCCATAGTGTGCACCTAAACCACCGGTAAACAGGCCATAGCCATACGAGACATGCACTTTGTCGCCACGGGTACCACCGGCTGCCTGAATCGAACGCGCCACCAGCTCTGACCAGCGATCAATATCGCCCTGGGTGTAGCCGACGACGGTGGGTTTCCCCGTTGTGCCACTGGAGGCGTGAATACGCACAATATCGTCCATAGGCATGGCAAAGGTATTAAACGGGTAGTTATCGCGCAGATCTTGTTTTGTGGTGTAAGGAAACCTGCTGATGTCACTGGCTTGTTTCAGGTCGTCGGGGTGTACACCGGCATCGTCAAACTTCTTGCGGTACATCGGTGAGTTTTCATAAGCATGACGTAAAGTCCATTGCATCCGTGCCAGCTGTACCGCTTCGATTTCGTCACGGCTGGCTGTTTCAAAATTACTAACCGCAATATCCGGAAAACCTGTCATTACCCGTACCTCCTAAACCCGCTCAATAATCATCGCAATACCCTGTCCAACACCAATGCACATCGTGCACAGTGCATACCTGCCCTGCGTTTGTTGCAGCTGATACGCTGCAGTGGTTACCAGTCGCGCACCACTCATACCTAATGGATGGCCCAGCGCAATCGCGCCACCATTGGGGTTCACTCGTTCATCATCGTCTGCCAGTCCTAGCTCACGCAATACGGCTAGTCCCTGGGCAGCAAAGGCTTCATTCAGCTCAATGACATCCATTTGTTTGAGCGTTAACCCAGTGAGTGCTAATACTTTTTGTGTCGCCGGAGCCGGGCCAATGCCCATAATCCGTGGTTCAACACCTGCAACCGCAGTGGCCACAACTCGTGCCATAGGCTCTAAACTATGTTGTGTAGCGGCCTGTTCCGAAGCAATCAGCATCGCACAGGCGCCATCATTAACTCCGGAGGCATTACCTGCTGTAATACTACCACCCTCACGGAAAGGAGCGGGCAGTTTAGCCAACGTTTCCGCCGGGCTTAGGCGTGGATGTTCATCGCGGTTGAAAATAACCGGGTCTTTTTTGCGTTGCGGGATGGTGACCGGGATAATTTCCTGTGCCAAACGCCCGTTTTCTAATGCAGCAGCAGCTTTTTGTTGGGAATGTAGTGCAAAAGCATCCTGATCTTCGCGTGATATATTGAAATCTTCGGCTACATTTTCTGCAGTTTCCGGCATCGAGTCAGTGCCGTATAACTTTTTCATCTGCTTATTAACAAAGCGCCAGCCAATCGTGGTGTCATAGATCTCAGCGTTTCGACTCCAGGCTGTATTTGCTTTTGGCATGACCATTGGCGCCCGGGTCATTGATTCCGCCCCCCCGGCAATCATTAAGTCAGCTTCTCCAACCTTAATCGTACGCGCTGCAATGTTGACGGCATCCAGTCCTGAAGCACAAAGACGGTTAATCGTGGTGCCCGGTACTGAGGTCGGCAGTCCCGCCAATAATGTCGCCATTCGTGCCAGATTGCGATTATCTTCACCGGCCTGGTTCGCGTTCCCCAAAATGGCATCATCAACCTGCGCCCAGTCAACACCGGGATTGCGTTCGATCAATGCTTTCAGTGGTGTTGCTGCCAGATCATCTGTACGTACGCTGGCCAGTGTGCCACCAAAGCGTCCAATGGCGGTACGGATGGGGTCGCAAATAAATGCCTGTTTCATGCTGTATCCTTTGCATTTTCAACTGATATATCGTTAACCAGATTGCCTTTGATCTGATAGGATTTCCCCCGGAAAACGGCGAGTAATACATCATCCTGATTATGAACTTCGATATCATAAACGCCTGTGCGGCGACTACGGGAGCGCTCCACAGCCCGTGCCGTCAGACGATCACCAACATAAGCCGGAGCCAGAAAATCAATGCCACAGCCGGAGGCGACTGATTTACGGTTGGTGTTATTACAGGCATGAGCAAATGCGGTATCACAGAGTGTGAAAATCATGCCACCGTGACAGATGCCGTGACCATTAGCCATATGCTGTGTCACCGTCATGCTCAGTGTTGCTTGTCCCGGCAGGCTTTCGATAATTTCCATTCCCAGCCATTTTGCTGCATGATCATCGGCGTGCATGATATTACTGCAGGTTTGCGCCAGCTGCTCCGGTGTCATGTCCGGGATTGTTTCCTGTGTCATAAAGTCTGGTTGCCCGCTGTATTAATCTGGATGAATATACCTGAACCACCAAAGAGATACATTATAATTTGAAGGATTTTGTTTTATGTATCATGAAGAGACGGCTTTTAGCCACCTTGCCCGGCAATTGATTACAGAGTTTGCTGCATCACGTCCGATGCATGCAAATACCCTGTTAGTCACGGTTTATGGTGATACTATCTGCCCGTTTGGCGGCACGATTTGGCTGGGAAGCCTGATTAAATTGGTAGAACCACTGGGAATTAACCACCGCCTGGTCAGAACTTCAGTTTACCGCCTCACAGAGAAAAACATTCTGCAGTCACGCCAGATTGGCCGGCGTAGTTATTATACGCTGACTGAGCGTGGTGTGCGTCAGTTTGAGAGTGCTTCACGGCGTATTTATGCAGAATCGTTGCCTGGCTGGAATGGCGGTTGGCAGCTGGTGATGACTGCATTGGGCAATCTGGATGCAGATCAGCGGGAAGCGGTGCGTAAAGAATTGGTGTGGCTGGGATTTAGCCGCCTCGCAGCCGGTTTGTATATTCATCCCACAGCGGATACTGCACTGGTGCAACGCATGCTGGAAGAGCGTGGTCTGAATGAGCAGGTAGTGATGCTGAATGCCAGTGCCAGTGATGGGGAAGGCATTGTAAACAAGCTGATTAGTCAGTGCCTTGATAACCAGCGGATGGATGATGCGTATTGTCACTTTATTAAGACTTTCCGCCCCTTGCTGGAAGCAGCACGCCAACCCGGCCAGTTAAACCCGGAACTGTGTTTTCTGGTGCGTACACTGCTGATTCATAAATATCGCCACATCTTGTTACATGAACCGGAACTGCCGGCAGAGTTGTTACCTGCTGATTCTGCTAATCAACAGGCCCGGTCAATTACCCGCGAACTCTATTTACGCCTCAGCACGCAATCTGATGGCCACTTTCAGGGCGTGGCAGAATCTGTTAATGGTGCGCTAAAGCAGGCAGTGGACGGGTATTATCAGCGTTTTGGTGGGGTGTGAGGGGCTGAATCAGGATTGGACGGAAGTAGCGTCATTTAAGTTTCAGTCAGAATAAATCTTTTTATGCTTGAAATGATACGACATATGAAAGTAAGGATGCTTTCGTGTATCATAATGAGCTATGAGAAATCCGGTCGTTTTGGCCCGGAATAACTGAGGTCATCAATGAAGTTACAAAGCTACGCTGAAGGGGAATGGTTTCAATCTGCGGCATCCGGTCAGCTGTTGCGCCATGCTATTACGGGCGCTGAAGTGGCTGAAATTAGCAGTGAAGGCCTGGATTTCGCTTCGATGCTGGATTATGCCCGCAACACCGGTGGCCCAGCATTACGCAAATATACCTTCCATCAGCGAGCCCTGATGCTGAAAGAGTTGGCGAAATACCTGATGGAACGTAAGGAAGTATTCTATCAGCTATCAGCGGCGACCGGTGCAACCCGCACTGATTCCTGGATTGATATCGAGGGTGGTATCAGCACACTGTTTATCTTTTCCGGTAAAGGGCGTCGGGAGATGCCAAATAGCAATGTCATGCCTGATGGCGGACAGGAACAGATCTCGCGCAATGGTACGTTTACGGCTCAGCATATTTACACACCGATTACGGGTGTGGCAGTGCAAATTAATGCTTTTAACTTCCCCTGTTGGGGCATGCTGGAGAAATTAGCGCCCACATTTCTGGCCGGAGTGCCGACTATTGTAAAACCCGCTAGTCAAACAGCTTACCTCACTGAGCTGATGGTTAAACATATTATTGAGTCAGGGATTCTGCCTGAAGGTGCGTTACAGTTAGTGTGTGGCAGCACAGGCGATTTACTGAATCACATGACTTACCAGGACGCAGTGAGTTTTACCGGTTCGGCTTCCACTGGCATTAAACTCAAACAAACCCCGGCTATCGTTGAAAATGCCACTCGTTTCTTTATGGAAGCAGATTCACTGAACTGTTCGATTCTCGGACGTGATGTTTGCCCTGACTCTGTTGAGTTTGATTTATATATTAAAGAAGTCGCACGTGAAATGACCGTGAAAGCCGGTCAAAAATGTACAGCGATTCGCCGCGCTATTGTTCCTGCTGATCGAATGGATGCAGTGGCAGAAGCATTATCTATCAGGTTGGAAAAAACCACTATCGGTGATCCGGCGCAGGAAGGGGTGCGCATGGGGGCGCTTGCCGGACTTGAGCAACGCAGTGATGTACTGGCGCAGGTGGCGAAGCTGTCTGCAGGCAATGAAATTATCTTTGGTAATCAGGAGCCGGATCAGCTGGAAGTGCAGGGTGCTAACGCTGAGTCGGGTGCCTTTATGTCGCCATTATTACTGGCATGCAATGATCCGCTGAATTCCTGCGTACATGATGTGGAGGCCTTTGGCCCGGTAAGCACACTGATTCCGTACGAAGACGATGAAGAAGCTATCGCTTTGGCAGCGTTGGGGAAGGGTAGTCTGGTTGGCTCTGTGGTGACGGCTGATTCTGAAGTGGCGCGAACATTAGTATTGGGCGCAGCACCTCATCATGGTCGCATGATGGTTCTGGATGAAAAGTGTGCCGGAGAGTCGACTGGTCATGGTTCTCCTTTGGCTCACCTGATTCACGGTGGCCCCGGGCGTGCGGGTGGCAGCGAAGAAATGGGCGGTATTCGTGGTGTGAAGCATTATATGCAACGCACTGCCATACAAGGTTCGCCGGACATGTTACAAGCCATCACGGGCAGCTGGATGCAGGGTGCTGAGCGAAACACTACGGAAAAACACCCATTCCAAAAGACTTTCGGCGAGCTGTCTGTTGGTGATGCGCTGATAACAGAAAAACGTGTAATTACGCTGGAAGATATTGAAGCCTTTGCCGAGTTGACCGGCGATAAATTCTACGCGCACATGGATAAAGCCGCTGCGCAACGCAATCCGTTCTTTGAAGATCGGGTGGCACATGGCTATTTCCTGGTGTCTCTTGCGGCGGGATTGTTTGTCTGGCCGGATGAAGGGCCGGTACTGGCGAATTATGGCCTGGATAATCTGCGCTTTTCCTCTCCGGTCTATGCCGGTGATGAACTACAGGTGCAGTTTACCTGCAAGCAGAAAGTGAACCGTGAGACTGAGCCTTATGGTGAGGTGCGTTGGGATACCACGATTGTGAATCAACGTGGTGAAGTTGTGGCGAATTATGATGTGTTGACGTTGGTGGCGGAGTAAATTATGACCCCTGAAGAAAATTTCATGCGCAAAATCGAGGCCGGTGAAAAGATCGAGCCAAAAGACTGGATGCCGGATGCATACCGTAAAAACCTGATTCGTCAGATCTCCCAACATGCTCATTCTGAAGTGATTGGCATGCAGCCGGAAGGTAACTGGATTACCCGGGCGCCATCACTGCGACGTAAAGCTGTTCTCCTGTCAAAAGTGCAGGACGAAGGTGGCCACGGACTGTATTTATATAGTGCCACTGAAACCCTCGGTATTACCCGTGAAGAGCTTATTGCCGCTTTGCAGGATGGCACTGCCAAATATGCTTCTATTTTTAACTACCCAACACAAACCTGGGCAGATGTTGGTGCGATTGGCTGGTTAGTTGATGGTGCGGCGATTGTGAATCAGATTTCATTGCAGCGTACTTCTTACGGGCCATATTCCCGCGCCATGATTCGTATCTGTAAAGAAGAAAGTTTCCACCAGCGTCAGGGCTACGAAATCATGCTGGCGTTGGCGAACGGTAGCCCGGAGCAGCGAGATATGGCCCAGGATGCGCTTAACCGCTTCTACTGGCCGTCACTCATGATGTTTGGACCGCATGATGCTGAATCTGCGCACTCCGCTCGCTCGATGCAGTGGAAGATTAAGCGTGAAACCAACGATGACCTGCGCCAGAAGTTTGTTGATCAGACCGCAAAACAGGTTGAGGTGCTGGGCTTGGAGCATCCTGATAAAGACCTGAAATGGAATGAAGAACGCGGCCACTATGATTTTGGTGAGATCGACTGGGATGAGTTTTACAACGTGATCAATGGTAATGGTTACGCGAATCGCCAGCGTATTGAGCACCACGTGAAAGCGCATGAAGAGGGTGCCTGGGTGCGGGAAGCAATGCAGGCTTACCGGGATAAACAAAAGGCGCGTGCTGATGAACAGAAAAAGGTGGCGGCGTAATGAGTGAACATCTTGATCTCTACGAAGTATTCGTCCGTGCCCGGCGCGGCCTCGACCATAAACACGTTGGCAGCCTGCACGCTGAAGATCATGAACAGGCGCTGGAGTATGCCCGCGATGTATACACCCGCCGTAGTGAGGGCGTTAGTATCTGGGTAGTGCGCTCTGCTGATATTTCTGCCTCGCAGGAAGATGACAGCGACTGCTTCTTCGATCCTTCCGATGATAAACCTTACCGTCACGCAACTTACTATAAGCTGCCGGAAGCCGTGGACAGTATGTAGGGAATACCTTATATGAGCACAAATAATAATGCGCTGAAAGCTGCTACGGTGGAGTATGCGGTTCGGCTGGGTGATGACTCTCTGGTTTTAGGTCATCGCCTGTCTGAGTGGTGTAGCCATGGCCCGTTTTTGGAAGAAGATTTGGCCCTGCAAAATGTAGCGTTGGATTACCTTGGCCGGGCACGGATGTACTACACCTACGCTGCTGAGCTGGAAGGAGAAGGACGCACCGAAGATGATTTTGCTTATCTGCGTGATGCCCGCCAGTTTAGTAATTTGTTGATCCATGAGCTACCGCGTGGTGACTTTGCTTTCACGATGGTACGCCAGTTATTTATCGATGTATTTAACTCGCTCTGGCTGAAACAAATGGTGCAGTCAGAGGATCAAACGCTGAGCGGTATCGCGGCAAAAGGTATTAAGGAAACGCGTTATCATCTGCGTCGCAGCCATGAATGGACATTGCGCCTTGGCGATGGCACCGAAGAAAGTCACCGGCGTATGCAGAAGGCGGTAGAGGGTCTGTGGGGGTATACCCATGAGATGTTTGATGTGGATGAGCTGGAGCAACAGCTGATTACTGCCGGCATTGCAGCGGACAATACAGAATTGCGGGCGCAGTGGTTGGCTCAGGTGACAGCAATCCTTACTGAAGCCACGTTGACGGTGCCGGAGGATGGCTGGGCTGTGCGTGGCGGGCGTACCGGCTATCATTCGGAGAATCTGGGGCATTTGCTAACAGAATTACAGTCGGTGCATCGGGCTTATCCGGGTGTGACGTGGTAGCTAAGGGTCTTATATCGTGCATGATCCTAAGGTGATTCAGTGGAAAAGTGAGGCGAGTTTTTCCACCCGGCAACAGCACCGTGCGCAATCCCCACACCAGGAACTCTGGAATCTGCTAGATGCGGTTAAAGATCCTGAGGTTCCGGTTCTCAGCTTATGGGATCTCGGTGTGCTCTGTGATGTGCAGCAGGATGCCGAGGGTAAAGTCAGTGTAACCATCACGCCAACCTATTCTGGCTGTCCGGCGATGGACACCATGCGAGCGGATATTGCGACAACATTAGCGAAAGCTGGCTTCAGTGATTATGCGATAAAAGTGCAGTTGTCACCGGCATGGACAACAGACTGGTTGTCTCCAAACGGGCGCAAACAGTTACAGCAATATGGTATCGCGCCACCCCGGCAAGATAGTTGTGCTTTCGCTGCGGCATTAACACCGGAATCAGGTATCGAGTGCCCGCATTGTCATTCTGATAATACCTCGCTAATCAGCGAATTCGGCTCCACGGCATGTAAGGCATTGTTTCAGTGTCGGGATTGCCACGAACCTTTCGATTATTTTAAACAGATATAGGATTTTCCATGGCGGCTGCGCGTTTTTACCCTCTGAAGATTGCTGAGGTTCGGTCTGAAACAGATGATGCAGTGTGTGTCACGCTGGCAGTGCCTGTTGAGTTGCGCGATGTATTTGCCTTTAGACAGGGGCAGTTTCTGACGCTTAGAGCAGATATTGAGGGTGAAGATATCAGGCGTTCCTACTCGATTTGCTCCGGTGTGCATGACGGCATATTACAGGTCGGTATTAAACGTGTTGCGGGCGGAAAATTTTCGAACTACGCCAATGATAAGTTTAAAGTAGGTGGTACAGTTGATGTGATGCCACCACAGGGTAGCTTCTATACTGAGACGCAGCCTGATCATAATAAACACTATATGTGCATTGCTGTAGGCAGTGGTATTACGCCGGTTTTATCGATTATCAAAACGGTGCTGCATGATGAACCTGACAGTACGGTGACACTGATCTATGGTAATCGGCGCAGCAATACGGTGATGTTCAAAGAGACGCTGGGTTTTATCAAGAATCGTTATCTGTCGCGGTTTAACTGGATCAATATTATGAGCGGTGAGGATCAGGGTTCGGACGTGCTTAATGGCCGGATTGATAATGCGAAGGGTACGGCGCTGCATAAAGCAAAGTTGATTAATTTGTTACAGACCGATGAGGTATTTATTTGTGGCCCGCAGGGCATGATGGCAGAGGTGTCGCGGGGGATGCGCGGTGTGGGTCTGAGTGATGAGCACATTCATTATGAACTGTTTGCGAATTCAGCTGAGGATAGCGAAGCTATACTGGAAAAAGCACAGCAGCGGGTCGAGGCCTATGGTGAGGAGAAAACCTGTAAAGTCACGGTGATTGCGGACGGGCGTGCGCTGGCGTTTAATCTGGCAACAGTGGGCGAGAATATTCTGGATGCCGGAATGCACAATGGCATGGAATTACCTTATTCGTGTAAAGCCGGGGTATGTTCGACCTGTAAGGCAAAACTGGTCAGTGGTGAGGTGGATATGGATATTAGCCATGGCTTAGAAGCGCACGAAGTTGAAGCCGGGTATATTTTAGCTTGTCAGGCCCACCCGCTTTCTGATGAAGTAGTCGTGGATTTTGATCAGCGTTGAGGAAAATTGAAATGGTATCACGCCGGAAATTTTTGTCTCTTCCCTGTGCTGCTGCGTTAACTCCAACGGCTTTGCTCGCTGAAACCAGCAGCAAAAACATATCGGAAGCTCAGAGTGGGTTTACTGTCTTGCAGGCTACTACCGGCACGGTACAGCTTGCACCGAAAGAATATCCTGCCACTAATGTCTGGGCCTTTGACGGCACAGTACCGGGTACACCCATCCGCCTGAAGCAGGGAGAACGGGTGCAGCGTGTGTTTGAGAATAAACTCAAGCAGCCATCTGCTGTGCATTGGCACGGTATTCGCATTGACAATAAGATGGATGGTGTGCCCGGCCTGACTCAGAAAGTGGTGCCCCCCGGCGGACGCTTTGTTTATGACTTTGTGGTGCCGGATGCCGGAACCTATTGGTATCACACCCATCACCGCAGTTGGGAGCAACTTGCCCGTGGCATGTATGGCCCGCTGATAGTTGAAGAAGAAAACCCACCACAAGTTGACCGTGATGAGTTACTGATCATTGATGACTGGCGTTTGGATAACAAAGCGCAGGTCGTGGAAAACTTTGGCATGATGCACGATAAAAGCCATGCCGGGCGTACAGGTAGCTGGGCGACGGTAAATAGCATGGGTATGGATCGTGCCGCTTTGTCTGTACAACAAAATGAGCGTCTGCGTTTGCGTCTGATTAATGTGGCGAATGCAACGGTGTTTAATCTGGTGCTGGAAGGTATGCAGGGTAAAGTCGTTGCACTGGATGGACAGCCGCTGGCGGTGCCGGAAGCACTGGGTATGTTGACGATGGCTCCGGCACAGCGGATTGATTTAATTGTCGATGTTGTGACGGAGCAGGGCAAAACTGCCATGCTGAATATTATGTCACGTGGGCAGAAGATTCCCCTGATGCGCTTTGCTGTGGAAAAGCAACGGCGCGATAAACCACTGGAAACACCTGAGGCATTGCCAGCGAACCCATTGCCTGTATTGAATTCCACGTCACTGGCGACAGCACCTGTCACTGAGCTGCGTTTGGAAGGGGGCGCGATGGGGCGTATGCGTAGCGCCACCTACAAAGGCAGGGAGATGGGTATTCGTGAGTTAGTTGACGAAGGCATGGTGTGGGCGATGAATGGAGTGGCGGGGATGACAGAGCAGCCACTTTTCACCGCAAAACGGGAGCAAACACAGCGACTAAAAATGATTAATGAGACTGGCTGGCCGCATGGTATGCATTTGCACGGTCATCATTTTCGTGAAGTGCTGGCCGATGGTAAACTAGGGCCATGGCGGGATACTTTATTATTACAACCGCGTGAGACACGTGAGGTGGCTCTGGTGGCGGATAATCCGGGCGACTGGTTGTTGCACTGCCATATGATGGAGCATCAGATGGCAGGCATGAAGACCTGGTATCGGGTCTTGGGTTGAGGAGAAACAGACAGTATCAGGATCTTCTTTTCTGTGGTCGTTAAGGGTTCATAATTCCGGCTGTGCGCTCCAGAACGTCCAGTCCCTGTTGTTTTAACCACCATGGCAGATCAATCAGCACCCAGTTTTCAGCCAGTTTATCTCCTTCACGCCGGTAGACATCGACCACCTGCATTGAAGCATTGACATTCCCGCCCGGTAAACCCAGCCAGCCCCCCAACGGTGTATTACTCAGATTAGGCCAGCCAAAGAAGCAGGCAAAATTTCCTTCGGCAAACCGGCAGACGTGACCTTCGAATTTTTTATCGCCTAATTGTGCGCGAAAGGGCAATTGGTGTTGTTCCTGATAACGTGGGATGGTGTAAGTCGCGCCAATGCCTGCCGGGCCGTACCAAAGCATATCTTTTGACCAGGTTTTTTCCAGTATTTCCGGCGGACAGCTCATTGAACCACTTTCATTCAATACACTGAGGTCATCAACCATGCGATTGACTAAATCCAGGGTGGCTACCCCTTCGGAAGCCGGTGCATCCTCATATAACAGACCATCATGTGTGCGTGGGCCAGGGTAATTGAAGTAAACACCAGTCGAAGGCGGGAGGGGATAAACACCTGCCTGCGCCATCAACCCGATCAGGTCAATGAATAAACCGGTTTGTGTTATTTTACCGTTTTGGACACAGTTAAATTCCGCATAACGAATATTGATGATTTTACGGGTGCATGGAATGCCGAGAAAGTCCCGGTCAAACAACCCCATGAAATTCCCCATACTCATTACCCAGGTTTCACCGCCGTAGAGATTTTCTCCGGCAATAAATATGTCCTGTCGTCGCTGCATCCGGTGTACCGAGCGTAGCAAAGGTTGCCAGAAACTGTTGCAGGCAGCATCTGCACCCTGTTGTTCACGAAAAGGGTAAACCCCACGCCACCGGTATTCATCAGCTGTATATTGCCTGAGTACATTTGTGACGGTGTCCGGTGTTGCCTGTTCCATAGCGTCAAAATAATCACGTACCAGTTTTTTGGCTGTTTGATAGTTATTGCAGTTACTCATAGCGCATTCCGTTTCATGGAGACAGGTAATTTTGCATTCGTATGCAGGTGATGGCAAGTGCTTTTAAACACAGGCGTCTCTTACCGAAACTCGATACTATCGATGCGAAAGTCGAGGTAATCAGGTTGTAATATATCAATATTGCCACGGCGGATATTATCCACGATCACCGGGTATTGGCCGTCAATAATAGCCCGGCTGCGATTGTAAGACTTTACTATCTGCCAGTTTGCACCATTGTGTTGGTAAATGAATGTACTCAGGTAGTTTTTGTTATCTGTAAAAGAAAACACCACAACCTGCTTGTTACCATCACCACCAATTGGCAGTAGTTTTACCAGACAATGGTAATGGTTCCGGCATTGATAGCCGAGGTCATCAGCCAGTGATTTGATATTTTCCGGTAGTGCTGCATCCGGCACGATTTCCAGCTTTACTTTATTGTGTAAATGGCGCTTAGCCGTTTTGATCGCGGCGCGGATATCGTTAATTTGTGGGTGAGTATCCCAGCTATTGATAGTTTCAAGGGCATTAACACCTGGTTGGCCCATACGGTGTTTGAGTGTGTAAAAATCGAATTTTTCAACGCTGACTTCACTGTTCTTCAGGCGTGATAACTGTTGGTTAATGCTGATTTCAACCGGGTTAATCACTGTGCTCAGTACTAAAACACTAATGCCCAGGCTCAGAAGTGCAAGAGGTGGATTATACCGCTCCAATGCCAAACTCCACTTAGCGCGACGTAATACCAGGCCCAGCAGGTAGGATAGGGAATAGACTGCCAGTAATGCGGCAAGCAAAAAGGCAATTAAACGTTCCGGCATCAACCCATATTGCTCAATACGTAAATTGAGTGCATATAAAGAGATGAGTGGAAGCAATGGAAGCAGCACAATGTGCAGCATGAATAAACTGTTCTGCCAACGGGGTAGTTGTGCCGAACCTTTATCTGTCAGAGTGTTAATCAACAGAATACTCAATGCACAAAGCGTCAGCAAAATATTTGAGGTGCCCTGGTTTTCAAATAAGGTGTCCAGCGTGAACGGCAGGCTGAAAATAAAGGCAATCACTAACAGGGCAGTGAAGATTGCCATGATCTGTAGCAGAGCAAAAATTAACAGGCGGATGCGGAAAATAACTGCATGATAACGGCGGCAAATACAGACACCCAAGCCCAGCAAGGTTCCGACAATAACCGGCGTGATATTTTTATTCCAGATAATGTCATCAGGCCAGTCGATGCCAATATTTTCAAATAAAGCGGTGCCTAACAACAGCACTAATAGAAAAGCCAACATGAATAATACAGACATCTTTACAATCAGCGTGTCATTCCATGCATGTTCAAACAAGCTGTCGTAACGGATATGGGGTTTGCTGCTGTGCCATGCCTGCAAAAAGGTTGTGGCGATAGTAATAGCGGCAATGGCGGCAAAAAGAAAGATGACATCGGAGCTGTTTCGGCCAGCATCCAGATAGCCTTTGCTGCTCCAAAGCAGGAATGCCAGCAAAACAAGGCTATTGAATACCACTAAGGCCAGAATATTAAGGCGACCCTGGTTTTTTCTGAAACTGAGAGCAATACTTAATAAGGCAAAAAAGCTAATGATATGAAAGGTTTCTTCCATATCGGCAAAGATAATGAGTTGGCCAATGAGTAATCCTGATAATGCACCAAACAGGGCAAATAACCATAACGCGGGTGTTTCTGTTGGCTGAGCGCTGTGATTTCTGACTGCTTCAGTATTGGGTGTAAGGCTGGTTTTCATCATAATCTCCGGAAATTATCGCCTGTCACTATGACAAAGCGATATCCACTTTTCTGTTAAATAGTTTGCAGATTATGTGATGGTAATAACCCAAACCTCCGAAATGGCCATTTCGGAGGAATGTGAGGTTCTGAAAGATCATTATGCAATTTTGCAAATTTCGACTGCACAAAAATGGGGTCGCTTGATTATTCAGCCCAGTAATTTGCTGTAGGGCAGGTAGATAAGATTACAGACTGATAGGGCAATGATGGGGAAAATTGTGAGCTTCATTCCCAGTACCCTGCCTTTCAGGTCAGCAGATAATAGTCCAAGTGCATGGATAATACGTCCGGCAGTAAATAGCAGTCCGAGGATATGTACCAGCACTAAATGTCCACTGTTATATTCCAGTGCAAACAGCAGAATCAGGAAAATGGGAATAGTTTCTACGGCGTTACCATGGGCGCCGATGGCATTTTGCAGTCCGGGCTTACCACCATCACCGAGAGCAACTTTGTGGGTACGACGTTGTTTGATAACCTGAAAGGTTAACCAGACAAGAATGCAGGTGCTGATAACGGCGTAAATAGCGCTGGTCATTTTGGATGTTTCCTTCGGCGTGACTTGATACCCGCAGTATTATACACCTGTTCGGCTATACTCAGGAGTGTGCCGGAGTAAGGCATCCGGGTATTTATTGGTTTGGGTGGTTGCAATGACCGCTTCAGCAAAATGAGGGAAGAGATAATGTTGGGATATACACAGATAGGAACCGGTGATACGAAGGTGTTGGTTTTTCATGGCTGGTTTGGTGATTACAGCGTTTGGGAGCCAATGTTTAAGATGATGGATACTGAACAGTTCAGCTACGTATTCATCGATTACCGGGGTTATGGTAAGTCAGCGGATCTAACCGGTGAGTACACCATGCAGGAGATTGCCGCAGATGCTAATGAAGTCGTGATGTCGCTGGGGTGGACAGACGTACACCTGGTTGGTCATTCAATGGGCGGGATGGCGATGCAGCGTTTTATTCTTGACTGTGATGACAGCATCAATGTGAAGTCTGCTTTTGGGGTTACGCCGGTACCGGCCAGCGGTGGTAGTCTGGATGAAAGTAGCTGGCCGTTATTCAAAGGAGCAATTACCGAAGACAGTAATCGTTATGGCATTCTGGATTTTACAACCGGTGGCCGTTTAAGTGATAACTGGTTAAAAAGTATGGTGCAAGCTTCACGTGAACAGACAAATGAAGAAGCCTATCAGGGGTATCTGAATGCGTGGGCGAAAGAGAATTTTGCTGATGAGGTGAGTGCCATAGGGACATCAGTGATGGTTTGTGTTGGTGAGTTTGACGGGGCAATCAATGCCGATGTAATGAAGGCTACCTATATGGATTGGTTTGATGGTTGTGAGTTGGCGGTGATTCAGAATTCAGGCCATTACCCGATGCAGGAAACGCCGGTTTATCTGACGACTATTATGGAGCGTTTTATCGCAAAACATGCCTGACCGGGTTCAGAAGGGCTTGGGTTTTAACGCCCGTATTCTGTACAGGGCACCTGAAATTTGCGTTTTTTCTCACTATCAATACGGACACCTGTGATTTGTCCTCCCCAGACACAGCCGGTATCAAGTGCTACGACATTGTGGCCCTGATAATAACCCAGTGTTGACCAGTGGCCGAAGTAAACTGTTTCAGCAACAGGTTTGCGGTGTGGGTGTTTAAACCAGGGAATTAAATCCGGGTGCCCGGACTTTACACTATCCGGATCGAGTTTTTGTTTGAATTCCAGACTGCCATCCGGTCGACAGTAGCGCATGCGGGTAAAAGCATTGACGATATAACGCTGGCGATCAATAGGGTTTTGGTGGGTTCGTGGATTCCAATGATCTGGCTGATTGCCATAGATTGCAGCCAGCCATTCTGCGGGATTTTGTTGACGCAGACAGTTTTCCGCTTCCTGGGCACAGGCTTTAGCGGTGCTGAGGTTCCAGACCGGCGGGATGCCGGCATGCACCATAACGGCATTTAGTTGTGGATCATGGTGTAACAGAGGTTGCTGTTGCAACCAGTGCAGTAATTCTGCGAAGTCAGGCGCATCGAACAACGGCTTCAGGCTATTGTGCGGTGCGAAAACACCGTAAGCAGCAGCAACCAGGCTGATATCATGGTTGCCCAATACACTAATACAAGCTTTCCCTAATGACTTTGCATAACGCAGGGTTTGCAGGGAATGTCTGCCGCGACTTACCAGGTCTCCGGCGAACCAGACGCGGTCAAAAGCCGGATCAAATTTCATCTCTTCGAGCAAACGGTGTAAAGAGGTGAAACAGCCCTGTAGATCACCAATAACAAAAGTAGCCATATTTATTGTCGTAAATTTTATTTTGAGAGTGGGTGTTTACCGCAAAACCAAAAAGGGAGTCACGTTTTACCGTCACTCCCTTTCAAACCCTAACTGCGTGGCAGTCGGGATTAAACTATATCAGTGTATGACGACTTAGTCGCCACCTCCCAGGCTCATCAGGAACTGGAGGATATACCAGAACATCAGGCCGATGCTGGAGAACAGGCCCAGAGATGCAGCGACGTGCTGGTCAGTGTGGTACTCGTGGATAATTTGCGAGGTTTGATACAGCAATACTGCTGCAGCAAACAGCACCATAGCACCAAAGAAAAACAGGCCTAATTCAAAGCCAAAAATAATGCTGGCCAGAATCATACCGAACGCAATAAAACCACCCACTTTCAGGGCCGGGCCCATGAATGAAAAATCTTTCTTCGTGGTAAAAGCAGTGAAGGTAATACCACCCGCCAGCATCAGCGTCAGCAAGCCTGCTGTTGGCAGAGCATTAGGAGCATATTTCAGCGCCATGTAAATCAGCGGCATGAATACGACGGCTTCTGCCAGTACAAACAAGCCTAGTCCGGCATATTGCATCTCACGTGACATGGATGAACGTGCCCAACTGTCAGCAATGTAAGAAACACCCATGAACAAACCGAGAACAATGAGCCAGCTCCACTTGCTGCCACTCAGAAGATGGACAAAAGAATCGGCAATACCTGACTGAATCAGCAGTGTCTCAACCAGAATAAATGCCAGAATTGCACCACCAAGATGTAGGTAGGTACGACGGATAAAGCCGGCGCGTTCTGATTCGGAAGCATTAGCAACCAGAGCACCGGAGCCAATATCTAAATGTGCCATTGAATAAACTCCTTAAAAGCAAATGATTTTCAATAATAATCAGGATAATCTGCCATAGTTATGCATATTAGACGACAGAAATATCGGATTTCAGGCATAAGTATATCATGCTCTGCGTCGTTGATTATATTACAAGCGTATCATCATAGGGTTAATTCCCATACCAGACAGCCTTTGTTTCCAGCGATTGACGATTTGCAGGTTATCCGTTGGCCCGAGGCGAACCCGGTACCAGGTTTGGCCGTTGACTTTAGCAGGTTCAACACGTGTATTCATGCCGTTTTGACGGGCGCGTCGTTGCATCTGTACAGCTTGTCCCCGGTCACGATAAGCGCCAAGCTGAAACATATAGCGTCCCTGATTATTTACAGCCTGTGTTTGTTGCTGAGCAGGTTGCTGTTGCTGCGCGACTTCAGCTTGTTCAACTTGTGGCAGTTTTTGCGTATTTGCCGGTGCTGCTTCCCGTGGAGCCGGGATAGGTACGTCCAGTTCCAGCTGGGGTAATACTGCGTGATAGCTAAAACCGGGGCGGTTATCTTCTTCCGGCTTATCTTCAAGTGTGGCTGCCGTATTACTGCCATTTGCCAGTGTTGAAGTGCCGGGTGACGTTTGTGCCTGTGTCGTTTGCACGGGAGTGTTGCTACCCACCAGATTCGCCAGTTCCGGTTTGCTCATGAGCGCATAGGCTACCGCACCGGCCAGTAAGCCAACGGCTACTCCGCCCAATACCCAGCTAATGCCATATTGGCTGGATTGTGCTGTGGTTCCATTCTGCTTGAAGTCTCTGGTCATGATTGTTATCCGGTGCCTGTGTTATTTTGGTCACTGCTTATATAAAAGAGGTTCAACACGGTTCAGTTTTTCAGTATGCCTGTCAATATATCAGCCATTTCAATGGCCTGATTCCTTTTGCAGCGGGTTTTGCCGACTGGTGCTACCAGCCCTGCCCGGCATCAGAATAATTCTACAGGATCCACGTCTATTGACCAGCGAACTCCCCTTTTGTTAGGGATATTTTTTTCCTGTTGAATCAGTAAGGCAAGGCAATGATGCCGTATTTGCCGGGTCTTGCTCTGTAACAATAACTGTGCACGATAGCGTCCGGCCCTTTTTTCCATGGGTGCCGGTACCGGCCCGAGTAAGGACACATCGCCTGAGTGCTCCAATTGTTCCAGCAGGATGCTCCTGATTGTAGCCAGGGTATCCAGCGCCGGTTCCAGTTCAGGGGCACTTGAGCGTATTAATGCCTGGTAGCCATAAGGAGGATAGTTCCAGCGTTTCCTTTCTTCCAGTAATTGTCGTGCAAAAGCCAGATAACCATGTTGTAACAGCGTCAATAGTACGGGGTGTTCAGGCTGAGTGGTTTGCAAAATGACCTGACCGGGTTTACTGCTCCGACCAGCGCGTCCGGCAACCTGTGTCATTAGTTGCCCAAAACGTTCCAGCGCATGATATTCAGCACTGAGCAATGCCTGATCGATATCCAGTGCGATTACCAGCGTCAGATTGGGGAAGTCATGGCCTTTTGCCAGCATCTGTGTACCCACTAATATCATAGGCACGTTGCTGTGTACCCGATCAAGGTGCTGCTGCAAACTGCCCTTACGGCTGGTGCTGTCACGGTCAATACGAATGACATCATATTGCGTGAAATGCTGCTTCAGCATTAGCTCAATGCGTTCTGTGCCTTGCCCTTGTGTGGTCAGTTGCCGGGTTTGGCAATCCGGGCAATGACTGTCTGCATGACGATCGGTACCACAGTGATGACAGATCAGGCGGCTGCCTCTGGTATGAAAGGTCATATTACTGCTGCATGACGGGCACTGAGCCTGCCAGCCACAGGCCGGACAGAGTAAAACAGGGGCAAAACCACGGCGGTTAATAAATACCATGACCTGCTCTTCCCGGTTCAGGGTCTCGCGAATGGCTTTCAGACTCTGCTCTGATAAACCAGCTTGTAGCTGATAACCCCTTACGTCCTGCACTTCCAGAGATGGTGGGCGACTTTTGCCGGGGCGGCGGGCAAGACGGGTATAATGGTAACGTTCAAGATCAGTATTCAGCAGTGATTCCAGGGCCGGAGTTGCACTGCCCATTAAAATCGGGATGCCCAGCATTTGCGCACGTTTAGTGGCCAGATCACGGGCATGGTAGCGAAAGCCTTCCTGCTGTTTGAACGACAGGTCATGTTCTTCATCAATGACAATCAGGCCTAATTCAGCAAACGGGGTAAAGATAGCAGAACGTGTGCCAATTAATATATGGGCCTGGCCGTTGCGTGTTTGTAGCCAGGCTTCCATACGCTGGCCATCATTCAAGCCTGAATGTTGTGTAACTATTGTGTGCTGAGGAAAGAATGCCTGAAATCTTTGTAATAGCTGGGGAGTCAGTCCGATTTCAGGAACCAGTACTAAGACCTGGCGGCCCTGCTTGAGGATATCTGTAATCAGGCGGAGATAAATTTCAGTTTTACCGCTACCGGTGACACCATGTAAATAAACCGGACGGAGAGTTTCTGCATTAAACCAGGCCCGACATTGTGTCAGGCAGTTCTCCTGTTCTGGTGTTAAGTCCATTGTTGAAGGCGGAGGAAGAAGTGTTTTATTGCGTTGTGGGCTGTCTTCTCTTTTAATGACCAAGCCCTTTTGCAACAGGGCATTCAGACAACTTCGCCAGCCTGTGCCGGTCTGTTGTCGTATAGCTTCAGTGGGTTGTGCCTGTGTCTGTTGTTGCAGCCAGTGGTATAGCTGTTGCTGCTTTTTAGCACGCTGTAATAACTCAGTTGCTTCCTGCTGCTGAACAGCCTGCCAGTATTCAGGTTCAGGTAGCTGTTTACTGCCTCGTAATGCTGTAGGTAAAGCAGCAAAAGTCACTTCGCCCGGTGCATGATGATAGTAGGTGGCGGCCCAATTCAGAAAAGTCAGCAGGTGCTCTTCCACCACTGGTGACGAGTCGATGATTTTATGAATTGGTTTGATGGTGAAGGTATTTTCAGCATTTGCCGATGGAGTCAGTACCTGAGTTACCAGACCGGTTGTTTGACTATGTCCCAGTGGAACAGATACCCGGCACCCGGCCTGAACCTTGTCCGGTGCAGAGTAGGTTAACAGGGTGCGGAAGGGTCTTGGAATTGCCACCAGTACATTACAGCTCATCTGTGTAAGTGTACATTAGGAAAAATTTTTTGGCGGTGATATCTCTAAGAAATATGACGAAAATGCTACAAGGTGTTGCTGCTAAAAGGAAAAAGTGTGTTATCCCCAGTTGCTGTGGATAACTTTGTGGATACCTTGCGGAAATAGCTCTGAATCGCAGCTGAACTGTGGGTTTTGCCATATTGATCAAAAATTAATCAATATGGCAAATGTTTTTATTATCAATCAGTTAGCTGTTTCAATGAAAATCGTGAAAGGTAATAAATCCTAACTTGACATCAAAACGTTGTTTTGTTTGCGATGTGGAAAAGTGTAAAAAATTCCCGAATAAATTTTGCTTTTTAAGCTAAAAAGCAAGTTATACATCGCCTGAGGCAGCTAAACAGATTTTAACAGAGCATTCATCGAGTCTTTAGCGTCTCCATATAGCATACGGGTGTTCTCTTTAAAGAACAGTGGGTTTTCTACGCCTGAATACCCGGTACCTTTACCACGCTTGGAAACAAAGACCTGTTTCGCTTTCCAGACCTCTAAGACCGGCATCCCGGCAATCGGGCTGTTCGGGTCATCCTGTGCGGCCGGATTCACAATATCATTGGAGCCAACCACAATGGCCACATCGGTATCCGGGAAGTCATCATTGATTTCATCCATCTCTAATACGATGTCATAAGGCACCTTGGCTTCAGCCAGCAGGACATTCATATGTCCGGGTAAGCGTCCGGCCACCGGGTGAATCGCGAAACGCACATTTTTGCCCTGAGCACGCAGGCGTTGTGTGAGTTCTGAGATTGCCCCCTGAGCCTGGGCAACTGCCATACCGTAACCCGGAATAATAACGATGCTATCTGCTTCATTGAGCGCAGAGGCAACACCTTCAGCGTCAATAGCCACCATTTCGCCGTCGATTTCCTGAGCCGGGCCACTGGTATTGCCAAAGCCACCCAGGATGACTGACAGGAAGCTGCGATTCATTGCTTTACACATAATGTAAGAAAGAATGGCACCCGAAGATCCTACCAAGGCACCGGTAACAATGAGCAGGTCATTACCGAGCATGAAGCCGGTTGCTGCTGCTGCCCAGCCTGAGTAGGAGTTGAGCATCGAGACCACCACCGGCATATCAGCACCGCCAATAGCCATTACCAGATGCGCACCAATCACAAAGGCAATGAGCGTCATCAGGATTAATGTCCAGATTCCGGCATGGTTGAGGTACATCCAACCCAATACCAGACAAGCGATAACCATCAGGATATTGAGTTTATGCCGGTGGGGCAGGGTCAGTGCTTTGCTGTTGATCGAGCCGGCCAGTTTGCCGTAAGCAATAATCGAGCCGGTAAAGGTGATTGCACCAATAAACACCCCGAGAAAAATTTCCACTTCGTGGATAATCGTTTCAGCCGGGCTTAAACCCTGCGGCGGAGCCAGCTCTGAATTGACCCCGATAAAGACTGCGGCCAAGCCCACAAAGCTGTGTAGTGCCGCAACCAGTTGTGGCATGCCGGTCATTTCAACACGTTGTGCCACAATGCTGCCGATAACTGCGCCAATAATAATCATCAGTCCCAGAACCGGCATATTACTGACTTTGGGGCTGAGGATAGTGGCGAAGACGGCAATTGCCATACCAATAATGCCATACCAGATGGCGCGTTTAGCTTTTTCCTGATTACTCAGGCCACCCAGGCTGAGGATAAACAGAATGCTGGCGGTAATATACGCTGCTGTAATAATTCCTGTATTCATGATTCAGTCCTGTCAGCTTTTTTGAAACATTGCCAGCATACGGCGGGTGACCATAAAGCCCCCGACGATATTGATGGATGCAATTAAAATGGATATCGCGGCCAGTGTGGTGACCAGCATCGATGTGGAACCGACTTGCAGCAGGGCGCCAACAATAATGATGCCGGAAATAGCATTGGTGACGGCCATTAAGGGTGTGTGTAATGCATGAGATACGTTCCAGATCACCTGGAAGCCTACAAAACAGGCGAGTACAAAAACGATAAAGTGCTGCATGAAGCTGGCTGGAGCAAAGGCACCTACCAGCATAATAAACAGTCCGGTGGCAACCAGCAGGAGTGTTTGCATACGCCCGGCTTTTTTCTCGGCAGCAAGGGCTGCTTGTTTTTCCTGTTCCGGGTCAATAACTGGTGTTGGTTGCGCCGGTGGTTTGGCAATGGCCTGTATCTTTGGTGGTGGTGGCGGGAAGGTGATTTCTCCCTGGTGGCAGGCGGTAGCACCACGGATAACATCGTCTTCCATATTAATATCAGGCACACCATTTTTGTCTGGTGTCAGGTCATCCAGCATGTGGCGGACATTGGTGGCATACAGCAGTGATGATTGTGTTGCCATGCGGCTGGGGAAGTCAGTATAGCCGACGATTTTTACGCCATTGTCGGTTTCAACGATTTTATCTCTGACAGTGAGGTCGCAGTTACCGCCTTGTTCGGCAGCAAGGTCAACGACGACTGAACCGGGCTTCATGAGTTTGACCATTTCTTCCGGCCACAACTTAGGTGCCGGGCGCCCGGGAATCAGCGCGGTAGTGATAACAATATCGATTTCCGGAGCTTGTTGGCGGAACAGCTCCATCTCTTTAGCGATAAATTCGGGTGAGGCAGGTTTTGCATAACCCCCTTCGCCGGAACCGTCTTCTTCGAAGTCCAGCATCAGGAAGTCCGCGCCCATACTCTCGATTTGCTCCGCCACTTCCGGCCGGACATCAAAGGCGCGAACTATAGCGCCCAGCGACTGTGCTGTTCCAATGGCGGCAAGACCCGCAACACCGGCGCCAATCACTAACACTTTTGCGGGAGGGACTTTACCGGCAGCAGTAATTTGTCCGGTGAAGAAGCGGCCAAAATGATTACCGGCTTCAATGACAGCGCGATAGCCCGCAATATTCGCCATGGAGGACAAAGCATCCATTTTTTGTGCCCGGCTGATACGGGGAACCATATCCATTGCCAGTACGCTTAACTGCTGTTTATTCGCCTGTGCCAGCAAAGCTTCATTCTGAGCTGGCCAGAAGAAACTGATCAGAGTCTTCCCTTCGGGAATCAGACTGGTTTCTTCCGGTGAGGGTGCGCGAACCTTAATGATAATATCTGAGTCGTTATATAACTCAGCAGCACTACTGGCAATGCTGACATCAGCTGCTTTGTAATCATCATCACTAAAACCGGCTGCGGTACCGGCACCGCTTTCAATCAGTGTCCGATAGCCGAGTTTATGTAGCTGGCGCGCGCTATCAGGTGTCAGGGCGACACGTTGCTCGCCAGCGAAAATTTCTTTAGCAGCACCTACGGTTTGGGCGTTTATTGACTCTTGCTCTGTTGCCGTGCCGGTGCTGATTCCGGATGCAGCCACTGTGGTTGGCATGGTAGTCCTCCAGGATCAGGGGTGGAAAAGGTTATCATACGATGGTAGTTAATCCACTTCCATAGTCATATATGTACGATTGTGTATAGTTGCTACCTCTTTCGGGTTGCGCAGCTATTACTCATTACATAGACGACATTTATGCCTTCTGCTGGTATTGATGATTGAGAAATAGCAGAATCGCATTTTGTAGTTTGCTAAGGCATGCATGGAGATGAAGCAGGTGGTGCAGAAAAGCGATAACAGTGGGCAGGATAAGGCTGATGCGATGCGGGAATTGCTGTTGGTGATGGCTAAGCTGCGTGATCCTGATACCGGATGTCCCTGGGATATTAAACAAACCTGGCAGACCATTATCCCGCATACGCTGGAAGAGGTATATGAGGTGGCAGATGCGGTGGATCGGAATGATGCCCCCGATTTGTGCGATGAACTGGGCGACCTGTTGTTCCAGGTCGTTTTCATGGCACAGATTGCCAGTGATAATGGTTTATTTGATTTTAATGATGTAGCTCAAGGGATTAAAAACAAAATGGTGCGCCGGCATCCGCATATTTTTGAGGGTGTTGACTATGAAAATGAGAAGGCGCAGAAACAGGCTTGGGAAGAAATCAAACAAGCGGAGCGTGTGTCTAAACAGTCACCTGATAATGATGTTGAGAATCAGGATCACTTTTTTGCTGACATTCCTGCGGCTATGCCTGCCTTAAAACGTGCGCAGAAAATCCAGAAGCGGGCTGCACGTGTTGGTTTTGATTGGGATGACTGGCATTTAGTCGTGCCGAAAATTTATGAAGAACTGGATGAAGTGGTTGAAGCAGTAGAGAATGCGGAATCTTTTCAGCGTATTGAAGAGGAATTAGGAGATGTCCTGCTGGCGACAACAAATTTGGCACGTCAGTTGAAAGTCGACGCGGAAAATGCTTTGCGTTTATCCAATAATAAGTTTACCGGGCGTTTTCTTGCGGTGGAATGTGAATTAGCAGAGCGGGGTATTGCTTTAGAGGATGCCTCACTTGAGGAGATGGATGTAGCTTGGGAGAAGGTTAAGCAGAAAGGAAAATGATTGGCTATTAAAGCCGGAGAAACACCAGACCCGGCGGATAGGCCTGATGTTTCTGATTACGCTAATAGTGATTAATCTTCGCGGGCAATGAAACGGTACATTAATGCTCCAATAATGCCACCAGCTATCGGTGCAATCCAGAACAGCCACAGTTGCGTCAGGTAACCACCACCGGCGAAGAGGGCAACCGCAGTGCTGCGTGCCGGGTTAACGGAGGTATTGGTTACCGGAATACTGATCAGGTGGATGAGTGTCAGGCATAAGCCAATAGCAATAGGGGCCATACCAGCTGGTGCGCGGCCATCTGTCGCGCCCATGATGACAATCAGGAACATTGCTGTCATCACAACTTCAGCGATCAGGGCAGCTATGAAGGAATATTTACCCGGTGATAATTCGCCAAATCCATTAGAGGCAAAACCGGCTGAAACATCGAAACCGGCAGCGCCGCTGGCAATCAGATACAGAACCAGGGCACCTAACGTACCGCCAACGACCTGGGCGACAATGTAGGGTAACAGTTCTTTCGAATCAAAACGTCCACCGGCCCAGAGGCCAAATGATACTGCCGGATTGAGATGGCAGCCGGAGATATGACCGATGGCATAAGCCATAGTGAGGACGGTCAGACCAAACGCGAGGGAAACACCAAGCAAGCCAATTCCTACCTCAGGGAAACCAGCAGCTAAAACTGCGCTACCACAACCACCAAGAACCAGCCAGAAGGTGCCAATTAGTTCAGCAAGATACTTTTTCATAAAAACTCCTTATTGATTGCTATTCAGAGAATCCATCTCCGGACATGTTTTTGTTCATCATTGAGCAAGTTAAGTAATACTTAACTAAGAAATAGTTCAAATGAATTTAATAGGCAAAGAGAGGGTTTGGAGGGGGTTGCGTCAGAGAATTTTGACAAATTGCAGATAAAACAATGCCTCCAGGAGGTGGAGGCATCAATTTCAAGAATTATTATTATTATTTATTGTTATTTTTTGCTTACACTTTGCTGTTGAGACTGAGGAGCAGCAAAATGTTTCCCTTGTAAAATCCCCCTCCCGCCGGAGCGGGAGGAGAGTAGGGATAGAGATAGAGCCACTATCTCTTCATAGGGCGTTATTATTATTATTGATGCCCTGGTTTTTCGCTTGCGGCCCGCCTTTAAAGTCCCCCTGCCGAAGCAGGGGGTATCAGGAGTCGAGGCATGTCAGACTTGTTATTGTTATTATTAA
>JBMZDK010000021.1:0-26260 GCA_049614265.1 Thiolinea sp. | reverse complement strand
TACAGGGCTTTCGTTCTTCCAGAAGTAACCATGGTGTACCAATACCGCATCTGCATTGACAGCTGCCGCTTCATCCAGCAAACGCTGACTGGCTGTCACACCGGTGACCAGCGTCTTAATCTCCGTTTTACCCTCAACCTGCAAACCATTGGGCGCGTAATCACGAAAACGGCCAATATCCAGCAGTTCATTAATATATTGCTCTAACTCATACAAACTGATCATGCTGTGCCCTCCGCCAGAATTTCCTGTAGACCTCTCATGAACACATCCATTTCTGCATCAGTACCAATACTGATGCGCAGGTATTCATTAATGCGTTTCTTGCTGAAATAACGCACCAATATCCCACGCTGCTTTAGCCCCAGATAAATGGACTCTGCGTTTCCTGCTGGTGGCCGGGCAAAAAGGAAATTTGTTTTGGAGGGTAATACACTAAAGCCTAAGCTCTGCAATGCGGCTGCGATGCGTTCCCGCGTCGCAATGACCTTCGCACAGTTTTCCTGCAGATGTTCACGGTCACGCATCGACGCTGTGGCACCAGCCAGCTCCATACGTCCCAATGTGTATGGGTGAAATGACCCTTTTACGCGCTCCAGCCCCTGAATTAGCGCCTGATCACCTATTGCAATCCCTACCCGCAAACCGGCTAAGGCCCGCGATTTCGAGAAAGTCTGCACCACCAGTAAATTAGGATATTGCTTTGTTAACGGCACAGCAGACTCACCGCCAAAATCAACATAAGCCTCATCAACCACGACCACTGAATCCGTGTTGTGCTGTAATAATGACTCTATTTCACCCAGACTTACCGATAAGCCGGTTGGAGCATTGGGATTAGCAAAAATAATGCCGCCATTTTCCCTGCGGTAGTCAGCAAGCTGAAGGCTAAAATCATCACGCAGCGGGATTTCAATAGCATCCACTTCATAAAGCAGCTTGTAAATCGGGTAAAAGCCGTAAGACAGATCCGGATACAATAACGGCTTGTCCTGCTTCAACAGACCATGAAACACATGCCCTAGCACCTCATCAGATCCATTACCAACAAATACATTTTCCGGCCTTACCACATAAAAATCGGCAACAGCACTTTTTAATGAAGCACAGGTTGGATCAGAATAAAGCCGCAGATCCGCACCACCGGCAGCATCAATCGCTGCCAAGGCAGCTGGTGATGGTGGGTAAGGACATTCATTGGTATTCAGCTTGATATAACGCTGATCCTTAGGTTGCTCGCCAGGCACATAAGGATCAAGATTATGTACCAGTTGGCTCCAGTATTGGCTCATGGTTTTAACTTCAGATTAGTTTGATGATTTGCGGGCAAGTATAGCGCCGGAAACACCGCCCGAGAATAGCCCCTTTCTATTCTCAGGCAATCTTTTTGCATGGAAGTTATAACCAATCCATTATCATTCCGCAGACAAGGCATTTGGAATAAACAGCTGTTGACCATTAATTTTGAAATCACCAATCAGCTGCTGGCCTTCCTTTGAGGTCATCCATTCGATCAGAGCCTGTGCACCCTGACGATTTGTATCAGGGTACTTTTCCTGGCTCACAGCAATAATGCCGTAAGGATTAAACAACGTTTCATCACCTTCCAACACAACTTTCAAACGCGACTTATCTTTGTAAGCCAGCCAGGTACCCCGGTCAGTCATCGTATAAGCATCCAGCTGTCCCGCAATCTGTAACACTTTCCCCATACCCTGCCCCACTTCACGATACCACATGCCTTCCGGTTGATTGCCACCATCTGCCCACAACTGTTTTTCCTTTTTATGCGTCCCGGAGTTGTCACCACGGGAAACGAACATCGCCTTTGCCCTGGAAATTTTTGTCAGTGCCAATGCCGCTCGCTTCAACCCTCTAATCTCTGCCGGATCACTGGCAGGGCCAACAAACACAAAATCGTTATACATCACGTCATGACGTTCAGGGCCATGGCCAGCAGCCACAAACGCCTCCTCAGCGCTGCGGGCATGCACCAGAATGACATCAACATCGCCTGACTCTCCCATTTTTAATGCCTTGCCGGTTCCAACCGCTATCACCTGTACTTCATATCCGGTCTTCTCCTGAAATTTTGGCAATATGGCTTTCAGCAGACCAGAATTATCGGTGCTGGTTGTAGTTGCCATTCTCAGGACAGGTTTGTCCGGCACGGGCATTTCCGCCTGTAGTGGCAACACAGCAACAAACGATAACAGTAGCGATACGAATAACTTTCTCACGTTATTTTCCTCAGTGAATTCAGACATCCTGATTAAGGCAAAAACAATGCCAAAAAGAAATAAAATCTTAATAAATAATAGTTAGCCCGAAGATTGAAAACCAAATAGCATCAAATTGACCTATAATACCCCTTACCCATCTCGCACAGTGAGACTATTTGTCTAATGAAATCTGTTTTAATCCTTGATGATGAACCCGGCATTATTGCTTTTCTGGAACGTGGACTTGCGGATCAGTTTGGAATGCTGGAAAGCGCCGGTACGCTCACAATGGCGGGAGAGTTGATGGATCGCTGTCACTTTGACCTGATTATTTCTGATATCCGTCTTCCTGATGGTTCCGGTGTCGAATGGCTAACAGAATTGCGCGAACAGGGTTACAGCACTCCGGTCATTTTTATGACCGCCTATGCTGATATTGAAACAGCGATTGAAGCCCTCCGGGTCAGAGCAGTCGATTTCCTGCTCAAACCGTTCCGTCTTGAACAAATGAAAACAGCCGTCGCACGCTGCCTGGAACAGGAAAAATTACGAAAAGAAAACTATGTTTATCGCCGCCAGATTGAACAGGCATACGATGTCTCCAGTATGGTCGGTGAATGCCGTGAAGTACGCGACGTTTGCCAGATCGTTAAGCACGTCGCCCCCATGCCATCAACCGTGCTGGTGGAAGGGGAATCCGGTACCGGTAAGGAATTAGTTGCACGCGCGATTCATGAACTCAGCATGCGCAAAGGCAACTTTGTTTCCGTTAACTGCGGTGGTATGAGTGCAGAATTGCTGGAAAGTGAATTATTTGGTCATGTTAAAGGGGCTTTTACCGGCGCGCATCAGGCACGGGAAGGGCTATTCACCTTCGCTAATGACGGCACCCTGTTTCTGGATGAGATCGGCGAAATGCCCATGTCAATGCAGGTACACTTACTCCGTGTATTAGAAGAACGCAGCATCCGGCCTGTGGGTTCAAATGCGGAAACCAAAGTTGACGTTCGCATTCTGGCCGCTACCAATCGCAACCTTGCCGACGAGGTGAAACAGGGAAACTTCCGGGAAGATCTATTCTATCGTTTAAATGTACTGAGTATCCGCATGCCGCCGTTACGTGAACGAATCGGAGACATAGAGCTACTCGCACGGCACTTTGCTGATAAACTGGCTGTCGATCTGGGCGTGGAACGCAGGGGCTTCAGTAAACAGGAAATCCAGCGCCTGAATGAATACCGCTGGCCGGGGAATGTACGAGAACTGAAAAACGTTATCGAACGCTCATTACTACTGAATATTCAACCAAGCCAGTGTCTGACGGATACTCCGCTGCGTCGTAACAGCCATGAAACAGAAGAAACCGTAGCTGATTGTATTCTGCTGGAAGATATTGAACGCCAGCATATTCTGAAAATCCTGCAGCAGCAGGATGGTAATAAGTCAGCTGCTGCCCGCCTGCTGGGCGTGTCACGCAAAACCATGGAACGTAAGCTGAAAGCCTGGGGTTTATTTTAGTTGAACTATTTGCTGACAATCTGGAACAGAGCACAACGCAATATCCGCTATAAATTATTGATATTGATTCTGTTCCCGATTGTTCTGGTCATCCCGGTTGCCGTCGGTGCGGCTATTTTCTGGGGCCATAACCTCACCTATGAACAGCTGTATATTAAGGTTAATACAGACCTGTCAGTCGCTAATAATATCTTCCGACGTCTGCAGGATGATTATCTTCGCAGGCTCGAACGGTTTGGAGAGTCCTATGCTTTTCGTGAAGCATGGGGGAATAATGACAAAGCCGGAATAACCAGCCAGCTGCAAAAACTTCGACAAGAGGCCGGTTTCTCTTACCTTTTGTTCAATGACACCGACCGTTTCAGCCAGAAAAGCCCTTCAGTTGCATCACAGGTGTCAGGGCGGGAATCGCCGCTCAGGGATCAGGCGGTCAGCGGGCAAGCCGTCACCGGCGTCGAGGTTTTCAGCCATGAAGATCTGCACCAGCTGGATAGTGAATTGGCCAGGCAGGTTGAACTACCCTTGTTAGATACGCCATTCGCCACACCTACCGAACGACGCCTGGAAAACCGGGGCATGATGTTACGGGCACTTTATCCGCTTAAAGATCCAGCGGGAAAAGTGCTGGCCATACTGGATGCGGGTGTATTGCTGAATAATAATTTTGAGCTGGTTGATGCTATCCGTGACCTGGTCTACGGTGAAGGCAGTTTGCCCAAAGGCAGTTTAGGCACTGTCACCATATTTCTGGATGATGTGCGAATCTCCACTAATGTCCCGCTACATCCCGGTGAGCGTGCATTAGGTACCAGAGTATCAGAAGTTGTGCGCAACCAAGTATTAGGTCGTGGCGAGAACTGGGTGGATAGAGCCTTTGTAGTCAACGACTGGTACATCTCCGGCTATTCTCCGATTAACGACTCACAGGGCAAACGCTTAGGCATTCTTTATGCGGGTTATCTGGAAGCTCCTTTTCGCCAGGATCTATGGAAAGCCGTTTTAGCATTGGTCATTTTATTACTGGTATTGCTTGGACTGTCGTTATTATTGCTGCTACACGGCGCCCAATCTATCTTTAACCCACTCGAACGAATCAGCAGAGTTATTGGTGCTGCGCGCAGTGATCCCAAAGCCCGTGTCGGCAAAATTCAGTCACAGGACGAAATTGCTGAACTCGCTCAGGAATTTGATGCCCTGCTGGATCTGCTGCAACAGCGGAATCAGGAAGTACAGAATTGGGCGGATGAGCTGGAAAATAAGGTCGGACGTCGTACAGATGAACTGACACGTAAGAATGCAGATCTCAGCCGCACCATAGAAGTCTTAAGCCAGACAAGGCGCAAACTAGTCGTGGCGGAAAAACTGGCAGCACTCGGCGAACTAACCGCCGGTGTTGCACATGAAATCAATAATCCGGCTGCCGTTATTCTCGGCAATATGGACATGCTAAGTGCAACCCTGGGACACAAAGCCAAGCCTGTGCAGCAGGAAATTGACCTGATCATTGAACAGATCTACCGCATTCAGGACATTCTCAATAATCTGCTGCAATATGCCCGCCCCGGTAGTTATTCCGGCGCGCTGGAATCAGTGAATGTCAATGAGGTGGTTGAAAAGACCTTTCGTTTAATAGAACACCTCAGGCGTAAGAAACACTTTCACCTCGATGCAGATTACCAGGCCCGCCAAACCGTCAGTATTAATGCTCATGAATTACAACAGGTGCTGGTTAACCTGATTCGTAATGCTATCCATGTCTTACCGGAAAAAGGTGGGTTAATCACCGTCAAAACCAGTGACTGGACAGAGAAAGGCGTAAAAATTACTGTCACCGACAATGGCACGGGCATTCCTGATGATCAGCTGGACAAGATATTCAATCCGTTTTACACCACTAAAAAACAAGCAGAGGGTACCGGCCTGGGTCTGTCACTCAGTTATAGCCTGATTCATCGTTATGGCGGCAATATCAGCGTGCAATCCCGACCGGGTCAGGGCACCACTTTCACTATCTGGATTTTGCTACAGCCCAAAATGATTGAAGATGAAAGAGAACTGGTGGAACAGCTGGTAGCTATTGAAGAAGCGCAAACCCTACCGGAAATCAAAAAATAACAGATATTCATGGAAGTTGCGGTACAGATGTGAAAGAATCCGCGCCCTTTTGCACAAAAATAACCATTAATGTCATTCCTCACACAACTCGCACCTGCTAACGTCAAAAACGAATTATTATCCGGCCTCACAGTCGCACTTGCTCTGGTACCTGAAGCAGTTGCATTTGCCCTGGTTGCACAGGTGCATCCACTCCTCGGCCTTTATGCAGCCTTCATTATTGGCCTGATTACCTCGGTATTCGGTGGCCGTCCCGGCATGATTTCCGGAGCCACCGGCGCTATTGCCGTTGTACTGGTTAGTCTGGTGATTACCCATGGCGTTGAATACCTGCTGGCGGCTGTTGTCCTGATGGGTATCCTGCAAATGCTGTTTGGTGTTTTACAGCTGGGGAAATTCATCCGTCTGGTACCACATCCGGTTTTCCTCGGTTTTGTTAATGGCTTAGCACTGGTTATTTTTCTCGCCCAGCTCAAACAGTTTCAGATAACCGATGCGCAAGGTGACAGCAGCTGGATTTCCGGAATGCCACTCATGCTCATGCTGGCACTGGTTGCAGCTACCATGTTGATTATTCAGTTTTTGCCACGCCTGACTAAAGCTGTCCCCGCCACACTGGTTGCGATTGTTACATTGAGTTTGCTGGTCTTCCTGTCCGGGATTGATACCCGTACCGTAGGCGATATTGCCTCTGTTTCCGGTGACTTGCCCGTTTTTCATAGCCCTAACGTGCCACTGAACTGGGAAACGCTAATGATTATTCTGCCCTACTCAGTAATCATGGCACTGATCGGACTGATTGAAAGCTTACTGACGCTGAATCTGGTTGATGCACTGACAGAAACACGTGGTCAGGCTAACCGTGAAAGTGTGGCACAGGGGCTGGCAAACTTTGTCTGTGGTTTCTTTGGCGGCATGGGCGGTTGCGCCATGGTCGGTCAGAGTATTATTAACATCAATTCCGGTGGTCGCGGGCGCCTATCCGGTATTACTGCAGCACTCGCCTTACTGGCAATCATTTTGCTCGGTGCCCCCTTAATTGAACAAATTCCGATTGCCGTACTGGTTGGCGTTATGTTTATGGTGGTTATCGGCACCTTCAAGTGGTCCAGCCTGTTGCTGTTCGGCAAAGTCCCACATATCGAACTGCTTATTACCGCCATTGTCACCATCACTACCGTATTAACAGATCTGGCCATTGCGGTGATTCTTGGTGTTATTTTATCGGCACTGGTATTTGCCTGGGAACATGCCAAGCAAATCAGCGTAAAAAAGTATATTAATGACAGCGGAAACACCGTTTACGAACTCAACGGCCCGATTTTTTTCGCTTCAGTACACAACTTCCAGGAATTATTCCAGCCACGTGAAGATGCCGATGATGTCATTATTGACTTTGGTAATTCGCGGGTGGCCGACCATTCTGCGCTGGACGCCATTGATGCCCTGGCAGAACGTTTCGAACGTGCCGACAAACGCCTGCATCTGGTGCACCTGAGTCCGGAATGTCGCTTACTGTTAAAAAAGGCGGGAAATCTGGTCGAGGTTAATGTCCTGGAAGACCCGGTGTACTCAGTCGCTGCCGGACTAACATCCACAGAGATTGAAGCTTACGAACGACGGAAACGCCGACGTAACGGACATTAATCAACATTAACAGGCATCAAAGAATAATAAGGGAGGCTATTTTCGAATAGCTTCCCTGCATCACCACTTCAGACTAACATCAGTAGCAATAATCGTCAGAAGCTACACAAATACGTCAATAACCACATTCGGAGGCAGTCCATTTACATTTCGCGTTGATCCGCTTGCTCCTGCCGCGCTTCAGCCACCCATTTGTGGTACACCTCATCCTTACTGAACAGGCTGAGAATAATGCCCATACCATCATTTGGTGTATTGCCATCTCTGGTCACCACCCCCATTGGGATCAAATTAATCACCGCTCCCGCTAATGCCGCAAAAGCCAGCGCCTGTAACATCAGACGACCATACTCATCCTCAATGCGGAAGAAATTATCTGTTCCCATCGCCAGCATGATGATAAAGAATAGCAATAGCTCAATACCCGGCCCGGCAAAATAGATCAGAGCATGTTTAAAGCGTGCCCCGGTGGCTGTCAGTGGTGCAATCTGTACAAAGCCTTCCAAAGGAATCATACGTAATTCGAGTGGCGCATTAAACAAACGCCCATAGTGCACAACACGCCCAAAACCCACAACTGTTCGGCTAATACGCCAGCCCAGCATACGCGCCATAAGTGCGTGTCCAAATTCATGCAGCAAGACCAGGGGCATCCACCACACGACAAACATTAATGCACCGAGTTTTCGCGGCTCATAGTTGTTCAGAATATCCAGCAGCATCAGCAACAAAAACACCAAAACCATACCGTAGATTGCAAAGATTTCTCCACGGCTGGCCGGTTTTTTATCATACTCGCGCTGATCAAATTCCATGTAAATTCCGAACTAAATTATTTTGGTCATAAATACGCTATTCGGATCTTCCACGTAGTCAGCAAACGGCTCACAGTACTCAAAACCAAATGCGGCATATAATTCACGTGCCGGACGGAAACCTTCCATAGAACCGGTTTCCAGACTCAAACGCCGGTAACCGCGATCAGCTGCCACCGTCAGCAGGTGTTGTAATAACTGACGGGCAACTCCCCGCCGCAGGAACGCTTTTACCGTGCGCATCGATTTGATTTCGGCATGCTGTGCATCCAATTCTTTCAGTGCACCGCAACCGGCCAGTTGCTCACCTTCCCAGATACTCCAGAAAGTGATATCCGGCTGGCGTAAACCATCAAGATCCAGCGCATGCATGCTTTCCGGTGGCGATTGCTCAGCCATACTGTGCAAATGCTCTTCCAGCAATATAGCAATTTCCGGCCCACGCAGATCATCAATCATAATTTTCATGTTATCGCCCCACCTCATTCATGCGCCTCACCACTATTCAGCCAAGGCTATCATCACCCACGCTCAGTCACCGTCAGGTTTTTCATGGTGTAAATCGGCGTTTCAATCATCCGGCTACCATCACGATTTTCGAGATACAGATTGGCCAGCTTAGCAACCACATCACCTTTTTCATTTCGACTCAGGTCTTTCAGCTCAAAACGAATCTGTTTTTCATCCTCAAAAATCATGCCGGAAAACTTCTTTGCACTCATGGTGCTGAATACCGGGTCATGCATACCAAAATGCTCACGGGCAACCTCTTTCAGCAACGCAATCATGCCATGAGTGCCAAAATTCCCCGGCACCACCGGATCGCCCTTAAAGTGATAGCGCAGTGGCCATAAATCCGGCGCAATTGCCTGCGTAGCTGACACGACTGCAACACCCTCGCCCTCTTCCGCAGCAACTAACTCACGGGTACCGTCATCATAAACAGGAATCCGCAAACCACTCTCTGATGCCGAAGGAGCCGCAACTCCCTGCAATCCACCATGCTGATCACGTAAAGCATGTACATCAGCGGGCAACAGAATGCCAACAATCACCTTTTTAGTTTCCAGAACAGGTTGCCGATCTGAATCAAGTATCTGACCATCAAAAATCGCTGTGCCGGTGCCCGTGGTCTGATTTTTAACCCACTTTTTCTTTTCCAGGCTAAAATAGACTGTCTTACCGGCGACGAAATCGAGCGACTGATGCAATTGACATACACCGGAAGACAAAGCACGGCCAATGCCATCGGCCTTGCGCGAACCCCAGAACCCAACTAATTGATCAAGCTGATCCTGAAACAGCATTTCCAGGGATTCTCCAGCATCATAAGGCCAGTCAGCAGCATTATCAGGAAAGGTAAATGAGGCCTCAATGGCTTCTTCATCAATGCGCTCAATCTGATCAATACACAAAATGGGTTTGCGGGGCAACTTCGCCAATCCTTCATTACCCAATGCCCCTTCAGCGTGCAATTCCAGCAACCGTCCATTCAGGCAGCGTAGATTTTTCCAGTCAAGCTGCATCAGGGCGTCGTCGTTCATACCATTCAGCATCTCAATACTGTAATCATTTTCCATTTTGCTCTTCACCAAACACAAAAAAAGGGGATTCTACCCTAGTTTAACAAATAGCCCAGTCCCTATTAGGTAAGGCCGGTCGAAAATAATATAGTCCTGCGACTACTCAGCGATAAGCCAGATCAAGACCTACTTGTGCCAACGTCACTAACGGCAAATTCCGGGCTTCTTCCTGTGAAAACCACTCACATTTATCGGTTGAGCCGTCCTGCTCAAAAACCAGTTCACCCGACTCGTAACCAGCGTGATAAATAATACGAATCCCATGGCGTATATTGTCTGTATTATTCACCACGATAGAGTCAATACCCGCAACTCCCAAAGCCCTGGCCTGCAAACCGGTTTCTTCATACACTTCCCGAACCATGGCCTGCTCCGGCGACTCACCAAACTCGATTCCCCCACCCGGCAATGTCCATTTACCTTTACTACCCGGTACTCTGGCTGAAATACGGCACAACAGGATTTTTTCATCTTGCCGGATAATGCCGTAGGCTGCGACACGCGTAGTCTGGTTTACAGTTTGCGTCATAAATTATTTTCTCAATTCTTTTACAGGAAACATGAAATTATAGCCTGAACTCAGGAGGAAAGCGGAAATAAGACTACGAACGAAAAATAAGCGTTTTTTACCCACACCAGCCCCCTGCAGATACCCGAACAATTTGTAGCAAAAATGAACTTTTACGGTTTTCAGCTCATTTAACCCTTGTTTTCTCTGTCTATTCATACCACTAACAAAATGAACTTGCTAAGCTATAACTCAGACTAACTCTGGTATCTGATCCCGGAATAGCATGAAAAAAATTCTTAAAGGCATAGCCCACTGATACAAAAATCTGAGTTTTACAATGCCTGACAATTTTTTGCACGCTCACTGATGCAACACTAAAGTAAGGAGAGTTCAATGGATTTCGCACGTAACGTCGGCCGCACAGATAAAAATATCCGCATTGCAGCAGGTATCGCTTTATTAATCATCGCTTTATTTTTCTTTAAAGGCTTTTTCAGCTTCCTTTTCACCCTTGTTGGTGCAATCTTATTATCAACAGGATTGATTAGCTTCTGCCCGCTGTACAACTTCTTAGGCAAAAGCACGGCTACTGCCGCAGAAACAGTTTCAGCCAGTGACGACCTGACAGAACGTGCCAGCGAAAACTTTGACGATTTCAAAGAAGAAGCCGTGGAAACTGCTCAGGAACTGAAAGACAAAGCCGAAGATATCGCTGAAGACCTGAAACAGGAAGCAGAAGAACTGATTGACGACGCCAAAGAAAAAATCGACGATATCAAAAAATCAGCAAAAAAAGATGACTAAACCATTACAACCAGCTGGCCGCCCCCGCCGCCGCAAAAATATCAACCGCAAGGTACCGGACACCTCGGTACCTTCGCCCTGCCTCAGCATCTGTATGATGGATGATGCATCAGGGGTTTGTGACGGTTGCTTCCGCACACTGGATGAGATCCGCGACTGGATCATTATGGATAAAGAAGAAAAACTGGCTGTTCTGGCAAAACTCGAACAACGCCGCGATGACGCCATTGGCATTTAATATAACCATAACCAACAGCCAACGGCACACCACATAGCAACAGGGAAAAACAGACAGGGAAGTCAGGCTTTTGCTTTTAGCACCATCAGGGCACAAAACCCATCAGCAGTATTTTCCAGCCGTAACTCCCCACCGTGTAGCTCCATGATGGAAATTACAATCGACAACCCTAACCCCACCCCACCGGTATCCCGGTTACGTGATTGTTCAGCACGCACAAAAGGTTTCACTACTTCAGGCTGTAAATGTTCCGGTATTCCCGGGCCATTATCACAAACGCTGATCACTACCCAATCAGTATCATAGTGCAGGCTAACCGTCACATCACCACCATAATGCAAGCCGTTGTCAATCAGGTTACCTAAAGCCCGTTTAATCGCCAGTGGCCGTAATGAATACTCACAGCTTTCCACAAAGTCCGCCATAACCACAGCATCACCAACCGCCTGCCGTTCAGCACAGTAATTACGCACCAGAGCAGTCAAATTAACACTTTCTACTGCTTCCGCCAGGGCATCATTCCGTAAAAACCCCAAAGTAGCATCGACCATGGCCGTAATATCCTGTAAATCCCTCTCAATATCTGCTTTCACCGTCTTATCCTGCAACAACTCAGTCCGCAGGCGCAGACGGGTCATTGGTGTACGCAAATCATGGGAAATAGCGGCCAGCATGGCTGTACGCCCTTCAATCAAACCGGTAATCTGCTGCTGCATACGGTTAAAGGCCTTACCTGCCTGTGCAACTTCTGTGACTCCTGTTTCCGGTAGCAAGGGTGCGTCCAGATCACGGCCAAACCGGGCAGCGGCTTTTTCCATATCAGCCAGAGGCCGGGTCATCCATGTCGCTGCCCACAGGTTAATCAGCACCATGCAAATAAATAAAGCAGCAATCAAGAGCAGCAGCTCACGATCCCATAACACCCCTTGCTGAGCGGAAAAGACCGGCATAATATTCAATGCCCGCCCATCATTAAGCAAGAGTGAAATAATCAAAGCGGATTCAGGCAATGCATGCTCCATCATGCCCGAATTAGCCATAGATGCTGAGCTCCCCCCCAGAAAGACTTCCGGCTGTTTAATGAAGACCTTACTAACCTGTTTATCCGGCAACGCCGCACGCAGTGCCTGCTTTAAACGACTCTGTCCGTCAGCATCAGGCAAATCATTCAGGGTATAACGCGGCTCAACCCAGAACTTTGCATCCCAGAATAAAGCCTCCTGCTCAGGAGTTGGTAAACCAGGTACTAATGCATCGCCAATGGCTGCTGTCTGCCCTGCAGGCACCATTGTTTCCGGCAACATAACGTCGCCAGCTAAAGTCTCTCCCGGTGCAACATCATTCGACTTGCTCTCCTGTATTTCGCGCAGAGTGAACAACGCATAGTCAACCAGAAAGTCCTGCTGTAATTCTGCGGTATAACGTGCCCGCTCAATGCTAAAGATCAAACTGCTGACAAGGATTACCAGAAACGTTGCCAATACGGAAAGCAGAAAAACACGTCCTTTCAGACTATTCAGAAATGCTTTCATCGTCTGATCCGAAACACCGTACTATCCAGCTGATAACCACCATTACGGATAGTGCGAATAATCCTGGGCTGGCCTGGGTCGTCCTGTAGTTTCCTACGCAGACGGCTGATTTGAATATCAATACTGCGATCAAACGGGCTGGCTTCAATGCCTCTCGTCATATCCAACAGCTGATCGCGGCTAAGTATTTTTTGTGGATGTCGCAGCAAAATCATCAGCAATTCAAACTCACCACTGCTTAATGTAGCAAGCTCTTTTCCCACCACAGAATCATCCATATCATCTGCCCAACAGAGTTGCCTCTTTTCCAGCCATAACACGCGCCCGGCAAACTGATAACCAGCTTCTTCGACGGCAATCTCTTCTAAATCTGCCTGCTGTGTACGACGTAACACGGCCCGAATACGTGCCAGTAATTCACGCGGATTAAACGGTTTTGGCAGATAGTCATCTGCCCCAACTTCTAAACCGATTATCCGGTCTGTTTCGGTTCCTAACGCCGTCAGCATGATTACCGGAATCGGCGGGGTGTATTGTTGGACAACCTTACAGAGCTGCAACCCATCTTCACCGGGCAACATCAGATCCATAACAATCAGGTCAACTGACTGTTCATCCAATTGTTCACGCATAGCAACGCCATCAGCTGCCACAGAAACGTGGTATTGATATTGGCTGAGAAACTTCTGTAACAATTCTCTGATGTCGTGATCATCATCAACGACTAACAGATGAGGTTGCGTATTATTCATAGTGTAAAAAGACTAATAATCCACAGGTAAACCGGTTGAAAGCTCTTTGATCATAGCAAAGCTGACGTAACAGCAAGGCAATGTTTTGCAACAACACTGTTACAAAACAAAGGTATACCGACATCTCACCGTTACACTCATTTGTTGGAATAAGCGGACAACATGGCAAAAGTAATAAGGCGTTTTAAAACTCAGAACCCTTACGCAGCCGGTTTTACCTGCCGGGAGCTTTTGCCACGCTATTTACCAACAGACAAGAGGAAATACCCTATGAAAACCTTACTCTCCATTATCACTTTCAGCAGTACCTTATTAATAGCCACGCCCATTTTCGCCGGCAATTTTTCCGGTGACTTTGTTAATGAAAAAATCAACCAACACTGGGAACTGGGCATCCTCGAAATTACCCAGCGTATTGATGTAAAAAAGCGCAGAGAAATGGAAAATAAGTCAGTTGATGTCGCTGAAAACGACTTACAGGCCTTTGAAACCCAATTAAAAGAGCTAATACAGCAAGACAATAATAGTGACATTAATGAAAATGCATTACTTAGTTTATTGAATGGCTTTTCATCAAAGGAAAGTGATGCACAGCTATTAACGATCACAGAAAACCCAAACACACAATTGCCCGATCAGAATGGGCCAATGCCTGCTGGTTTTGCAGACCAGGAAGATGCATTGATGGTTGAGGAATCATTCACCTTAAAACCAGATGGCAGCATCATCTACCCGGATAGTGAAACAACAGAAGGTGCTGAACAAAGGCAGGGCACTGAAGATAAAGGGCTGGCAACGTGGTCATTTAACGAAGATAAACAACGGCTCATAATGAAGGAGCAACAGGATAACCTTAGCCTGACAGCATCGTATAAACTCATTGAATTGACAGAAAAACACATGGTGTTAGAAGAAAAACAACAAAACAGTAGTGTACGCATGATTTTCAGTAGTAAATAACACGACATCAGCATGCAAAAAACTAACCCTCCATCCTCAGTGGGTTAGTTTTTCTGATTAACAGCCATTAACTCTATCAATAATAAATTCAAATATCAGTTTTTAGTCAGGCAAACTCATCTGATCAATCAACAAGACAAAATAAAACCGCTGATTTTTCCACATACCCTTACCTTTTAATTTCAAAGATTTTTCAGCTTTCTTAACATCCAGACCAACATTTGAATGTTTTTTAAACTACGCTTTATAAGACTGCAAATCTCACGATGGAATGAAACAAGCAATAAATGGAGGTATTATGAAAAAACACAATTTACTATTAACAGCCGTAATAGCAGGTATTTTAACAACCACGACTTATACATCCGCAGATGAAACAACACCCAGCACTAATGCCAGTGCTGCCAAACTATCAGAAGGACAGGCTAAACCTAATCGTTTTTGGTGGCCGGATCAGTTAGACCTTTCTGCCTTGCGTGACCATGATGTACGTTCAAACCCTTTTGGTGCCGACTTTAATTATGCAACTGAATTCAGCAAGCTCGATTTAAAAGCTGTCAAACAGGACATTGATGCAGTGCTGACTAATTCTCAGGACTGGTGGCCGGCAGATTTTGGCAACTATGGCCCGTTTTTTATCCGTATGACATGGCACAGCGCCGGTACCTACCGCACATTGGATGGTCGTGGTGGCGGTGATGGCGGGCAGCAACGCTTTGACCCGCTGAACAGCTGGCCGGACAACGGTAACTTAGACAAAGCACGCCGCTTGTTATGGCCGGTGAAACAGAAATATGGCCATAGCCTATCCTGGGCAGACTTAATGATACTCGCGGGTAATGTTGCGCTGGAAAATATGGGCTTTAAAACTTATGGTTTTGCTGGCGGACGTAACGACGACTGGGAACCGGACCTGGTTTACTGGGGGCCTGAACTGGAGATGCTGGCCAGCGATCGCCACGAAAAAGACGGCAAGCTACAACGGCCACTGGGCGCAACACATATGGGCCTGATTTATGTGAACCCGGAAGGCCCGATGGGGAAACCTGACCCACTCGGATCAGCGAAAAATATCCGGGTTGCCTTCGGACGCATGGCAATGAATGACGAAGAAGTCGTGGCACTGGTTGCCGGTGGTCATACTTTTGGCAAAATGCATGGTGCTCACAAAGGCAGTGACTGCGTTGGCCCGGTACCGGGTGGTGCTGATATCGAAGAACAGGGACTGGGCTGGAAAAACAAATGTGGTAAAGGCCATTCCGAAGACACAGTAACCAGTGGCCTGGAGGGTGCCTGGACACAAAGCCCAACCAAGTGGACATCATTGTACTTACAAAACCTGCTTAACTTTGAGTGGAAAGAAACCCGTAGTCCGGCCGGTGCCATTCAATGGGTGCCTACAGACGAATCGCTACACAAATCTGTACCGGATGCGCATGTAAAAGACAAAATGAATCCCCCGGTTATGACAACAGCCGACCTTGCCTTAAAATTTGATCCTGCATACAAAAAAATTGCGGAACGTTTTTTAGCTAACCCTGAGGAATACCAACAGGCATTTGCCAAAGCCTGGTTTAAACTGACCCATCGCGACATGGGGCCAAAAGCATTGTACCTTGGCGCAGAAGTGCCTGCTGAAGCGCTAATTTGGCAAGACCCTGTTCCGGAAGGAATTCCGGCACCTGATGCTGATGCAATCGCAGGCCTGAAAAAAGACATCCTCGCCTCCGGTTTAACTGTTTCTGAACTCGTGCGTACTGCCTGGGCTTCTGCTTCCAGTTTCCGCGCCAGTGATAAACGGGGTGGGGCCAATGGCGCACGTATTGCGCTCGAACCGCAAAAAAGCTGGGCTGTTAATAACCCGGAAGAACTCAGCAAAGTATTAGCCAAGCTAACTGAAATCCAAACCGCATTTGGCAAAGATAAAATTTCACTGGCCGATATGATCGTACTCGGAGGTGCCGCAGCCATCGAACAGGCAGCCACAGCAGCAGGTTTAACCCTGGAAGTACCTTTTACTGCAGGACGTGGCGATGCCACACAAAAAGATACGGATGTTGACTCGTTCGCCTTGCTTGAACCGAAAGCAGACGCTTTCCGTAACTATTTTAATGCTGAAGAAGCTTACCGCTCACCGACAGAAATGTTAGTGGATAAAGCTGACCAGCTAAACCTGACCGTACCGGAAATGACAGCATTACTGGGTGGTATGCGTGTATTAGGCACAAATGCTGATGGCTCCGGTCATGGTGTATTTACGGATAAGCCCGGCACACTGAGTAACGATTATTTTGTTAACCTGCTGGATATGTCCACACAATGGAAAAAATCTGATACAGAAGGGCTTTATGAAGGTGTAGACAGACAATCCGGCGAAACAAAATATACCGCTACACCGGTTGATCTGATCTTTGGCTCTAACTCTGAACTGCGCGCTGTTGCTGAAGCTTATGCGTTCAATAATGCACAGGAAAAATTTGCCAATGATTTTGTGAAGGCCTGGGTTAAAGTAATGCAGGCTGACAGATTTGATTTAAAACAGTAATCCTCAACAAACTGCCTACAGCCTCCGGAGTTCACAGCCGGGGGCTATAGCCGCGAAATCACTTCCCCCAAATTTGCCAGCTAAGCACCGGGGAGCATACAATTCCGGGAAATTTTAGTGCATACACCTGACAAGCATCAATGCACCGTCACCGGAAAAATATTCACAGCGGAATCATCAGACTATGGATTTGCAGCTTAGCTATGTCTCACCTGTTCTGGGTGTTTACCTTGAAGGATTAGAAATAACACCCGGAAATTTGCAGGAAGCCGCGATCCAAATCCGCCACCTGCTGGATCAGCATTTGGTTGTTATTATCCGCCAGCAACATTTATCACCTGTCCTGCAACGCGATCTTGTCGGCCAGTTTGGCCCGCTGTTTCTGCATCATGCCGATGAAGGTGTGATTTATGCAGACAGCATAAAAGAAGTACTGGAAATGCGCAAAGAACCGGATGGCACCCGCCTGTTTGGTGGCAGCGACTGGCACGCTGACGTAACTTTCCAAAATCCGGCCGCTTATGTCTCCGCCTTGCAGGCCAGAATACTGCCACCGCTGGGCGGTGATACCGGCTTTGCCAGCAATATTGCCGCATTTGAGGCCCTGACACCCGCAATGCAGGAAATGTTGACACCATTAAGTGCGGTACACAGTTACGATGGCCCACACGCCCCGGATCACCCAACACAAACTGCCACGCACCCAATTGTCAGAACTCACCCGGTAAGTGGCAAAAAGGGTTTATACATCAACCACATGTTTGCCAAGCGCTTTTCGGGAATGAATGAATATGAAAGCCGACCGCTGATTGAGTTTCTGGACCGGCACATGTCGAAACCTGAATTTACCTTCCGCCATCGCTGGCAACAGGGCGACTTAGTGTTTTGGGATAACCGTTTTACCCTGCACTATCCGATCAATGATTTTACCGGGCATCTGCGGTTATTATTGCGCTGTACTGCACTTGAATCCTGAGTGATTCATCTGCGAATGAATCTCGCCCGTGTGACCTCATTTATAAGCCTCTGAGGTAAACTCACGTAATCAGGCCAAAGCATCCAGGCGGTTAATATGCACTGTTTTCTCATCCTCCGGCAGAAAACTGGCTTCAAAACTGTACCTGGCTAACTGAATCGCCTGAGCCTTCGTCATGCCCAGCGCGTTATAAACCGCAACAAAATTTTCTGTCATATAACCGCCAAAGTAGGCCGGATCATCGGAGTTAACCGTCACTTTGACGCCCCGTTCCAGTAACTCCAGAATATTGTGCTGACGCATATCATCAAATACGCACAGCTTAGTATTGGATAAAGGACAGACCGTCAGCGGCATCTGCAGCGCAATCAAACGTTCAACCAGTTCATTATCCTCAACACAACGGACACCATGGTCAATTCGGCTCACCTTCAGTAAATCCAGAGCCTGTTCAATGTAAGCAGGAGGGCCTTCTTCGCCCGCATGCGCCACTGTTAAAAACCCCGCTTCACGCGCTTTAGTGAATACCCGCTCAAATTTCTCCGGTGGCTGCCCCTGTTCTGAACTGTCCAGTCCCACAGCAATAATTTTATCTTTGTGAGGTAGCGCCTGTTCCAGCGTTGCAAAAGCGGCTTCCTCAGACAGGTGACGCAGAAAACACATTATCAGACGACTGGAAATACCGAGTTGAGAGTGGCCGTCAGCCAGCGCACGGCTAATACCATTCACCACCGTATCGAAAGCAATACCACGGTCTGTATGCGTTTGCGGGTCAAAAAACGGCTCCGTATGCACCACATTCTGTTCATGGCAACGTTGCAGATAAGCCCAGGTCAGGTCATAAAAGTCCTGTTCATGGATCAGCACATTGGCTCCCTGATAATAAATATCGAGGAAATCCTGCAGTTTACTGAATTCGTAAGCTTTTCGTACCTCAGCAACATCGGCAAAAGGCAGCTCAATATTATTGCGCCGGGCCAACGCAAACATTAATTCCGGCTCCAGGCTACCTTCGATATGCAGGTGTAATTCGGCTTTGGGCAGTTGATTGAGAAAAGTTTCCATAGCGATTAATTTTTTGATTGATATTACCCGCCAGATAGCATGGCAGAAGTTCTCAACAGCATACCCCAGCTGCACTAAAGGATACAGGCTGAAATACACGATAGCTATTGCATGCAGGTTTACAGCACGGTTAATACCGCCCCTTTACTGCATATTGATCAAAACACAGGAAACCGCCCTGCCTTCGCACCGTAATCTGCTGATCAGCTAACGGTAAGGCAAACTGAATAACTTACGCAGATAAGCCTGTTTATTAACAATATGCTCAAACAGGATGGTCAGTTTCCCCAATATAACTTTCCATCCCGGGTGTCTAATAAAAAAAGGAAAAATTATTCATGAGAGCAAACCTCAGTCTATTGAGTAGTATCTGTTTACTTCTCACGCTCAGCACATCCCAGGTGCAAGCCAGCACAATGTTAGGTTCTTACATTAAACATGATGGCTGGTCGACATACGACATCGATAAGTTTAACTCTGCGACCCACAAATCGATGGCAATTCAAAACATCTTTGTTAATTTCAACATTAACTGGAATAACCTTTACGTACAAACATCAAATATCGTCTCCCGGGGCGCCACACCAATGATCTCTCTAATGCCAAAAGGCTCCCGCAATGCTGATACGCTGGCAGCAATAGCAGCAGGAGAAGAAGATGTATTTCTGCATAGCTGGATCAGCAGCTTCAAAGCATGGCGTGAAAGCTACCCCGAAGAGCAGCGCCCGGTAATCCTGCTGCGCTTTGGCCATGAATTTAACGGCAACTGGTACCCATGGGGCAACAGGCCGGAAGCATTTAAAGCCGCATGGCGTCATGTTCACGCCATGTTCGAAGCCGCAGGAGCGAATGATGGCGTAGAGTGGGTTTGGTGCGCCAGTGCAACGGATGTTGATGACTACCGTGACATCCGGGTTTATTACCCCGGTGATGACGTTGTCGACTGGACAGGGTTGGATGGATACAACTGGGGGAATAACTACTCCTGGAGCAGCTGGCGCAACTTCGACCAGGTCTTTAGCTACGCTTATAACCGCCTGGTGCAGAACTACCCTGAAAAACCTATTGTTCTCGCTGAGGTTGCCAGCGCAGAACCGGGCGACCAGCCTGATCCATCCTGGGGACAATTTGGCAACGACAATGATGCTAATGAAAGCAAGGACGCATGGGTTGCCGATATGATGAACCGCATTGAGGACAGCTATCCGGCAATTCGTGCTATCACCTGGTTTAACAATAATAAAGAGGTCAGCTGGGCGCTGAATGAAACAGCAAAATCCGGTTACCCGAACACCGGTCTGACAGGTTATAACCAGGGCATCCAGAGTGACCACTTCAAGAGTGACTTTACCCGGCTGGGCTTCGATTTTCCTGAACAACAGGCTGCCCTGAGTACACAACAGAGAGTTGCGCAGTCCCCTGCTCCCGCAAACTTTTATATGAAGCTGCTTGATATTCTGATTGCAACGGCTCATGCAAAACAAGTTGATGTTCCCGGAAAAGCAAAGGGTAAAGGAAAAGATAAGTCTGAAAAGCTCACCAAAAAACAGCTGAAGGAAAAACTGACCGGACTACAGCGTGCTTTGGCTGTTAGTAAAAAACCCAAAACTGTTGGCAAAGCATTAAGAGACGAACAGGCAAAAGGCATGAAAAAAATGCCGAAGAAATACCTGAAAAAGATTGCAGAATCCCGTATGCAATTAGGCGAGTAAACCCAATTCAACCTCAGAAGCCCGGGATCACCGGGCTTCTATCATTCCTGTAGTCATCACCCGATCAGCTGGCATACAATAATGGCAAACCTTCCCGTCAATCAACAGGATAACAGCCATGTCCTCTGATCCGTTATTACAACCCTTCCAGCTCAAACACCTCACCCTGAAAAACCGCATTCTGATCACTGCCCATGAACCCGCGTATGCTGAAGACGGGATGCCGACTGACCGTTACCGGGCTTATCATGTCGAGCGCGCAAAAGGTGGCGTGGCGATGACCATGACGGCGGGATCTGCTGTGGTATCAAAAGACAGTCCGCCAACCTTTGGTAATCTGCTGGCGTATAAAGACGAAATTGTGCCGTGGCTGAAAAAACTCACCGACGAATGCCATGACCATGGCTGTGCGGTGATGATACAACTGACCCATCTTGGGCGGCGCTCACACTGGAATACCGGCGACTGGTTACCGTTGCTCAGTGCGTCGGGGCATCGTGAACCGGCCCATCGCGGTTTCCCGAAACCGGCTGAACCCTGGGATATCCGTCGTATTATCAATGACTATGCGGATGCCGCTGAACGCATGCAGGCGGCGGGATTAGATGGCATTGAGCTACAGGCGTATTGCCATATCATCGATCAGTTCTGGTCTGATGCCACCAATAATCGCGATGATGCTTACGGTGGCTGTCTCGAAAACCGACTGCGCTTTTCTGATGAGCTATTCGATGCAATCCGCGCCCGGGTAGGCGAAGATTTTATTATCGGAATTCGCCAAACGGCTGATGAGCAATACAAGCACGGCGGCATTACGCCTGAAGAAGGTTTGCAAATCGCACAGCACCTGCGGAATAACAACAAAATCGATTTCATGAATCTGATCCGGGGCCGTTGTAACCACGATCCGGCGATGGTGAATGTGATTCCGGTCACCGGAATGAAATCAGCACCACATCTGGATTTCGCCGGTCAGGTCAGAACGCAAATTGATATACCGGTCTTTCACGCCTCACGCATTCCCGATGTAGCCACCGCACGCCATGCGATTAGCAGTGGTCTGCTCGATATGGTCGGCATGACACGCGCACATATGGCCGATCCACACATTATTCAGAAAATTGTCACCAAACAGGAAGACTCAATTCGTCCCTGTGTTGGCGCAACATTCTGCCTGGATCGCATTTATCTCGGCGAGGCCGCCTTATGTACACACAATGCCTCCACCGGCCGCGAACTCACTGATCCACATACTATTGAGCCTGCGACCAAACAACGTAAAGTACTAATTATCGGCACCGGACCAGCGGGCTTAGAAGCGGCAAGAGTTTGTGCAGAACGTGGCCATCAGGTCATCGTCTACGAAGCTGCGGCCAAACCCGGCGGACAGGTTTTATTACTGGCACAAAACCCGCGACGCCAGGAAATGTTATCGCTGATTGACTGGCGGATGCATGAGTGTGAACGACTGGGTGTTGAATTCCGCTTTAATGTCTGGGCCGAAGCCGAAGAGGTGCTGGCGGAACAGGCTGATGTTGTCATGGTCGCCACCGGTGGTTTGCCGAATACCGATATTCTGCGCGGCGGTAATGAATTACTGGTTTCAACCTGGGATATTATCTCCGGCGATGTCAAACCGGGCAAACGTGTTCTGCTGTTTGATGACGCGGGAGATCACGCAGCACTACAGGCAGCAGAAATCCTTGCCAAAGCGGAAGCCACTGTAGAAATGATGACACCGGATCGTAATATCGCCTCCGATGTCATGGGCATGAACCTGACACCGTATATGCGGGAATTACTGACACTGGATATTACCTTCACTGTCGGAAAGCGGTTAGAAGCTGTCGAGCGTGATGGCAACCAACTAAAGGCGATGATCAGCAGCGACTACCTGGAAACCCTGCAGCTGGAACAACACTATGACCAGATTGTGGTGAATCATGGCACAGTGCCGCTGGATGATCTGTACTTCGAACTGGTTCCCCATTCGGTTAATGCCGGTGAAGTAGATTATGACAATTTGATTGCGAATCAACCTCAAACCATCAATAACAATCCCGACGGGCATTTTCAGCTCTTCCGGATTGGCGACGCCGTGTCATCACGTAATATACATGCCGCAGTATTTGATGGGCTTCGCTTTGGAAGAAGCATTTAATCCGGTTATTGCCTACATGACAGTCCGAGCACTCTGACAACTAGATCTGTTCTCCTTATCAGCCCGTAGTGCGGCCTGATAAGGAGTAACATGCCCCAGATTAGCAAAGCATCCACAGAAAAGCCTGTAAATTGCTGGCAGCACTGTTAGCCATCCCTGTCATCAATGGCTCAGAGTATCGGATAAGAGCCGTCCGCATCATGCGTTTCATTTCCGGTTAACGCTGGCGTAAACACACAAACCAAACGCAAATCTGTAATTGCCTGCAGAATATGGCGGTCGTGCTTATCCAGTGTGTACATATCACCCGGCCCGAGCAGGTGCTCCTCACCGCTGGTAACATCCGTTACCCGTGCCTGTCCCTCAATAACTAAATTCGCCTCAACATGGTTTTTGTACTCCATCTCCAGCGACTGCCCGGCTGTAAATGTCGTTTGTGTCAACGTAAAACCAACATCATCATCACGCAACAGATAACGGGTGCTTGTCCATGTTCCGGGCTTTTCCGCATAGCCACCGCTTTGTTTAATCGCATCAAATGTTTTGACAATCATGCTATTCTCCATTTAAAAGTGATTGTTTCCACAGTATTTTAACGCTACTATTTTTTTAATTGATAACTTGCATGTGCGCATATATAACCCGCAAGCATGAAAGTCTTCGACTTACACAATAACCGGAAGCAGCCAATGCCAAGACCAAAAGGCAAAAGCGAACTACTCACAACCGTTGAACTTGAATTCATGATGGTACTCTGGCGCATGGGTGAAAGCACCGTGCGCGAAGTGCTGGAAGGTCTGAATGGTGAGGAAAAACGCGCGTATACGTCGGTCGCGACCGTGCTTAAAGTTCTCAATGATAAGGGCTATGTAACAGCAAAAAAACAAGACCGTGCCATACTTTATAAGCCCACGCTCAGCAAAGCTGAGTACGAGGGGAAAACGCTGAAGAGTCTTGCAGCAAGCTTATTTAATGGTACCCCTACCGCCATGGTAGCGCGTCTGGTTGACGATGAAGACCTCAGTGAAGAAACCATAAAGGAAATTAAAGACATTATCGACACCCGTTTTGGGAGGTGACTATGGATGGAATGCTTGAATATATAGTATTAGGAAACGTAGTCTTACTGATTTCCTTCTTACTGGTATTGATCTTTGAATTTATTCTGAAACGTACCCGGTTTCGCCGCGCTTATAAACTTCGTCTTAATCTTGCGGTAACCGCCCTTTGCGCCGCAGCGCTGCCTTTCATTCTCACCCCGTTCAGCAGTATTATCTCTTCCGCACTGTCCGTTAACGCCACCGATCTGTTTGTATCGCACTACCTGAAAGGCAATCTCAGCCTGACTGCTTCTCAGGTCTCGGATGTTTTATTAGCAAAAGACAGCCTGATCGAAAGCCTGGTTAATGCCACTACTGCTGTTTCAGCCTTAGTACTCTTCATTTTTATCGCTGCAGCATGCCTGCGTGCTATCTATATTGGCCTGAATGTTGGCAAGATTTACCTGTTGATTCAGCGCGCCAAACCCATACACCAGACAGGCCGGATATCAGTCTGGGCTTCTGACATGGTTGAAGTGCCGTTCTCTACCCGTGGCCTGCTGAATTACCACATTGTGCTGCCTGCTTCGATGCTACCTGAACAGCGTGCCGTTCGCATTGCACTGGGGCACGAAGCACAACATATTCGCCAGCGTGATGTGGACTGGGAAATTCTGCTCTCACTGATTTCACCGCTGTTTGTGCTCAACCCTGCTTTCTGGTGTATCTCAGACCGGATCAGACGTTTCCGGGAATACAGTTGTGATGCAGCGTTACTGCAACAGAGCCGGTTTGATGCAAAAGAATATTGTCTGCTGCTATTAGATATTGCAACCAGAGGGGCTGCGGCCAAAAGCACACCCGCACTGGCGACCAGCGTGCCATTTTGGGGACGCGAAGGGATCTTCAATCGCTCTAATAACAGCGCATTGCGGCAACGGGTATTAGCACTCAGCAACAACGCAGAAGCATTACCAACCGGAGCAACGAAGCACATGAATTGGGTTCCTGCTACCCTGTTGCTGGTGACGATGGTGTTGATGATTTCGTTCGTGGCTAAACCGGCAGACTGGAGCTATGACCGCCTGATGTTGTCCAGCGTAATTAATCTTGAGCGGCTGGATAAGATTAACGGCTTTGGGGTGAAGCCGTTACGTTAGTTATATTTTTGCACAAAAAAAGCCAGATGCTGTTCGCTATAATAAGTAGTTCCGGAGCAAGCTAGCCAGTAAATCCCGGCAGCTTCTCCCAACTGATAACGATACAATGAATAGCATCCAACAAACAATCAACAGACTCTTTCCTGCCTTCACCGAAACACCACGCACCAAACCGGACAATATGCTGTATGTTGCCGAAGAATCACCCGATGCGGTTACAGGCATAGTCGCGGCCGGGCAGCACGCTATCGTAGTCTTAATGATGGTGGTCTTCACCGTTATTTGTGGGCAGGAAAGCGGCTTATCCGATAATGAGATCCGGGGCTTCGTCGCGCTGGAAATTGTATTAATCGGCTTACTCACTTTTTTCCAGGCAGCACCAACCCGTTTCAGCTCCGGCCACCTCATTGTCCATACACCCAACGTCGTTACTATCGCCTCGTTTGCAGCGGCAGCAACTACTTTTGGACTCGGCGCAGCGGCAGGCGGGCTGATTGTATCGGGTATCGTGGTTATTGCGCTGTCGCAGGTACTCCCTCGCTTACGCACATTATTCCCGCCGGAAGTAGCCGGAGTGCTGTTGTTATTACTGGGCTTTAGCATGGTAGAAGGCGGCGTGACCCGCTTCACCGGTTTAACCGAACAGGGCATTGAAGGCAGCTCCATTATTGTATCGACGGTGACCTTACTAACTATTGTAGGGCTGTCTGTCTGGACAGCAGGCAAGATTAAATTGTTTGCGATGTTAGCGGGCACACTAGTGGGCTTATTGACTGCGGTGCTGCTGGGTAAGTTTGGTGCGGCAGAGCTGACTAATGTACAGCAACAACCGTTCTTCGCCATGCCCGGTGCAGGCTACGATATTCCCACGCCGACCTTCGTGCTGGCGGCAATCATTCCCATT
>JBMZDK010000020.1:0-26343 GCA_049614265.1 Thiolinea sp. | reverse complement strand
CGCATATCCATCAGCGGCTTCATATCGACTTCATTAAAAGTCGTCAGCATCGCTGTGGTCTGGGTGGCTTCTAATAAGCGCTCGGCAATCCGGGTACGCAGTCGCGACATAGGTTCACGGCTCTCACCACGATCACCTTCTCCGGTGTTAACTGCCGGTGGTGCAACAGGGGCCGGAGCTGCCGCCACCGGTGCTGACGGAGCCTGTGCCGCAGGAGCGGGAGCAGCCTGTTGCTCGACAGCAGCAGCGACATCTTCTTTCAGGATGCGGCCATCTTTACCACTGCCCTGAACCTCTTCTTTACTCAGATCATTTTCAGCCAGTGCTTTGCGTACCGCCGGGCTGGTTTTTGCTTCACCTGCGCTGTCCGCAGTTGCTGTTTCAGCAGCCGGTGCTTCCTCTGCAGCAGGGGCAGCTGCGACAGCGCCCGCCTCAACACGTCCCAACAGCTGACTGCTGGTAACTACGGCGCCTTCTTCCACCAGGATTTCACTTAAAACGCCGTCATCCATTGCCGGCACTTCAAGGACGACCTTGTCCGTTTCAATCTCGACCAGAATATCGTCCATTTTCACCGCATCGCCAACCTTCTTATTCCAGGCAATCACGGTGCCGTCAGCAACCGACTCAGGCAATACCGGTGTTAAAATCTCACTACTCATTCTGTCTACATCCTCATTTACTTAGACTCTTTCTGTTAAGCAATGCGGCAAAAATTCTCAAATGTGTAAAGCCTGTTAGCTAACAAAGCAGAGGCTCTGACAAATACCGGAAAACTTTCACACGCGTACTTAATGGTTTTGCTTACAGAAAATATCATCATGCTGTTAAGCACATGCAAACATGATCAGATACTCAAAAACTCAGAGCGCCACTCAAAATATAAATAGCAGGCTTATCCCCGTCTCCGGAATCAATTGCTTTGACGCAGTCGGAAGAGACAGCGAACCGCTTACTCATGCTATTTGGCGCTGGTCTTGTTTGCTGAAAACATTTGTCATGTCACTTAGTGAATTTTGTTACCATTAATCATTAAATCAGAAACGCTCAGTGTCTCATTTTGACGCTGCTTTTGGTACCGGGCCGGAACTAACCAGTAAAGCCCTTATGCACAGGAATTGGGCCAGATAGCAAATATTCCACTCTCAGCATGCAGAAAAGGTGCTACAAAATTTAAAGTGTCGACATTATACCCCCAAATGACTATAAGTCAACGCGACAAACCCTTAGCATTGTCGACAACACCACCTGAAAAAACCTGATAAATTATGATTTAAATTATTGTTCACAGTGTTAAAACACCCGCAAAACGCAGGTATAATATACACTGTTTTCACAGGGACGAATACATTATGCCATCTCTACAGGATCAATTACTCAATGCCGGCCTGATTGATAAAAAGAAAGCACAGGCCAGCAAAAAAGCGAAAAACAAACAGAAGTACCAGCAAACCAAGGGAAAACAGCAGCAAGAGGATGAGGCCCGTTTACTGGCCGAAAAAGCCCGTGCTGAACAAGCCGAACGTTCGCGTGAATTAAACCGCCAGCAGAATGAAGCCGCTGAGCAAAAAGCCATTCAGGCTCAGATACGCCAGCTCATCACGATGAACCGCATTGATCGTAGCAAAGGCGAGCTTGCATACCAGTTTGCTGATGGCAATAAAATTCAAAGCATTTACGTCACCGATGCCCTGCAACAGCAATTAGCTGACGGCATTATTGCTATTGTCCGGCTGGATGAAGGGCATGAGTTAATTCCCCGTCAGGTAATAGACAAAATCACCCAGCGTGATGCTTCCTGTTTGGTATTACTGAACGATGGCAAAGACGATCAGTCTGACGAAGATGATCCGTATGCGGATTTCCAGATTCCGGATGACCTGATGTGGTAAAACAACGCTTTGCTTACCTCCTCGCTTGCCTCTTAATTACCTTAAGCGCCTGTGTCGAAGACGAAGAATCTGAAACCAAAACCGTTGATACAGTACCCGGTTGGAGCCAGCTGCCCGGCTGGGAAAACGATCGCCATAGTGAAGCCTGGCCTGCGTTGTTACAGAATTGCCGGGTTATGCCAAACAAAGAACCGGTCTGGCAAACTATTTGTGACGTGGCGAAGCTATTGCCGACGCCCGACGATGCAACGGCCCGTCAGTTCTTTGAAAAGTATTTTGAGCCACAGCAGCTTTTTGCTGCTGACGGGGATTCATCCGGCCTGTTAACCGGCTACTATGAGCCCTTACTCAAAGGCAGTTTCCAGCCTGATGAGCGTTATCGATACCCGCTCTATAAAACGCCGGAACAAATGCTGATCGTGGAGCTGGACTCCCTTTATCCCGAGCTAAAAGGAAAACGCGTTCGCGGCCGGTTGGTTGGGAATAAAGTTATCCCGTTTTATGATCGCGCTGAAATTGACGGTGAAGCTGAACCGTTGAAAGGCCAGGAAATTATCTGGGTTGATAATCGTGATGATGTGTTTTTCCTGCAAATACAGGGTTCCGGACGCGTTGAACTCCCGGATGGAAAAGTTATTGGCGTTGGTTATGACAATCAGAACGGCCATCCCTATGTCTCAATCGGCAAAGTGCTGATCAACTCCGGCAAAATTGAACGCAAGCACATGAATCTGTTTACGCTAAAAGACTGGCTGCGGGATAATGAGGCCGAAGCTCAGGAATTGCTGAATGCCAATCCCAGCTATGTCTTTTTTAATCTGCGGGAAGATGTCGATGAAGGCCCCCGTGGCTCGCTTAATGTGCCCCTGGTCGCCGAACGCAGTATTGCCGTAGACCGCAAACAGATTCAGCTGGGTTCTGCCCTGTGGGTTAATACCCGCTATCCCGATGAATCTCCGCTGCGCAAGCTGGTTTTTGCACAGGATACCGGTGGCGCGATTAAAGGCGAACTCCGGGGAGACTTTTTCTTTGGCAGCGGCAAACAGGCTGAGTACCACGCCGGGCGTATGAAACAGGATGCAGAGTTTTGGTTGCTGCGACCGAAAACTCAGTGACAGAACAAACCAACCCGTAATACCCGATGCGCTTGCTATCGATTTAGCTGCTCATGAGCCTATGGACGAAAAAGATCACGAAATCCTCAAACTCATCCAAAATAATGCCCGCCTCACCGCAGACGCACTCAGCATGCATGTGGCGCTGTCACCTGCTGCCATTCAAAAACGCCTGAAACGCCTGCGCGACAGTGGCATTATTGAAAAGGAAGTCGCCATCCTGTCACCCGCCAAACTGGGACGTGAAATCACGGTGATTGTTGAAGTGATGCTGGAACGCGAAAGCCGCCAGCACCTTGATGCCTTTAAACGCCGCATGCGCGAAGCACCGGCGGTACAACAGTGTTATTACACAACCGGCTCGGCAGACTTCATTGTCATTATGGTCGTGAGTAACCTGAAGGAGTATGAAGCTTTTACTCAGGAATACTTCTTTGATGAGTCTAATGTCAGCCGCTTCACTTCTTCCGTGGTTATGGACCGGGTTAAGGTATCACTGGATGTATTATAATTTCTGAAAATAATCACAGAAACCTTATTTTCTGATTAATTTCGTCATTTTCAGATCACCATTTTTCCGCCTGACCTCCCCGCTTTTCCGTAGACTACTCCGGTAACTTTCTCATCGATTTCCAACAGATTCTGAAAACTTTTCTACCAGAAGGTCGAGTACAATGAGCACAGAAAACGCAAGCATTACTGATCCGGATAATTACCAACAAACCATCGAGCGCTTTAAAGCAGCTTCCATCCGCCTGCCTAAAATTGCTGAACTGGCTGATCCGCGCACGATTGATGCCGACCTGCGCACCGCATTAAATGATGTCGACCCCGACGCCCCCGATCCACGCAACCTGTTTCGCGTTCACTGGCACAATGATTCAACCCGTCGCGGTTTCACTGAGATTCCGGAACACATTGTCTTGCCCTCAGAACTGACCGGTGTTGATGCCAAAATTGTTGTTGCGTTGGGTAATCGCTTCCCAATGATTCGTGCACACAAGGTGTTAGCGGCCTATGGCTGTCTGGTTCCCCGCCTGATCAGCGGCAGCTTCAATCTGGACAAGAACTGTGCAGTCTGGCCTTCAACCGGTAATTACTGCCGGGGCGGTGTGGCGATTTCACGCATTCTGGGCTGCCGCAGCGCTGCCGTCTTACCTGAAGGCATGAGCCGTGAGCGCTTTAGCTGGCTGGAAGAGTGGGTGCTGAATCCGGAAGATATTGTGCGTACTTATGGCACCGAGAGTAATGTCAAAGAGATTTACGATGCCTGCCATCAGTTAGCACAGGATCCGGACAATGTTATTCTGAATCAGTTTAACGAGTTTGGTAATTATATTGTGCATCGTGGGGTCACCGGCCCGGCACTGGAGCGCGTTTTCAACGCACTGAACAGCGATGGCACGCTGAATGCACACGCCTTTGTATCTGCTACCGGTTCCGCCGGTACTATCGCAGCCGGTGATTACCTGAAAGGCACATTGGGCATGGATATCTGCGCCGTTGAAGCCACCCAGTGCCCAACGTTACTCAGTAATGGCTACGGTGAACACAATATTCAGGGTATTGGCGATAAGCATGTGCCTTTTATTCATAATGTGTTGAATACTGACTATGCGATTGGCGTCTCGGATGAAGCAACTGACTCAATTAATCTGCTATATAACACGGAAGCCGGACAGGCTTTCCTGAGCAAACGTCTCGGACTGGATGAAACAACACTGAAAGGAATTCAAAACCTTGGATTATCCTCACAGGCCAATGTTCTGGGCGCTATTAAATACGCCAAATACAACCAGCTGAGCAGCAATGATGTGGTCATGACGGTTGCGACGTCCGGTGCTGAAATGTACGGCAGTGAGCGCGAAAAGGCCCTGACCAACCGCTTTAACGGTAACTTCGATGAACTGGCAGCTGCTGAAGTCTTTGGCCGTTACCTGCTGGGTGCTGCCACAGATAATATGGTGGAAATGACCCGCCAGGATCGCCAGCGTATGTTTAATCTCGGTTACTACACCTGGGTTGAACAACAGGGTGTGTCCGTCGAGGACTTCGACGCACGCCGTGATCAGGGATTCTGGGACGCATTGATGGACAATGTTCCGGTATGGGATGAAATGATTACCAAATTTAATGCCGCTGTCGGTTAAATAACCCGTGCTATGGCAGACTGACTCTGTCATAGCACCAAGCTATAGCATCTACGCATAAATCACCAAAATAATAATATTTGTGCCTTCCCCTCTGATTTGGTTATCTTTGCTTCCTGTAACCAAACGCTCAACGAAGAAAGGAAGTCACAATTTCCATTTTGTCTGCTCCCGAGATTTACTGCACTGAAGATGCTGTCAGACTGGCACGCCAACGTTTGCCGCGGCTGATTTATGATTTCATCGCCGGTGCCACCGGACGTGAACAGGCTAAACAATTCAACCGGGACAGTATACAGGCACTGCGTTTACAGCCACGTATATTGAAAAATGTAGAAAACCGCACGACCCAAACTACTCTGCTTGGGAGGGATTACGGTTTACCCTTTGGTATCGCCCCAATGGGCATGTGCAATCTGGTCTGGCCGCAGGCAGATACCATGCTCGCCGGTGCTTCCGCCTATTACGATATACCACTCTGCCTATCCTCTGCCGCATCGACATCGATTGAAGACATGGCAAGTCTGAATCCGGAGCGCTCATGGTTTCAGCTGTATGTCACCCAGTCAAAGGAAGAAGCGCTTATCCTGACCAGGCGTGCTGCAAACAATGGCTATGACACATTGGTGTTTACAGTCGATGTACCACAGGTATCACGCCGGATACGTGATTTGCGCAATGGCTTTCAGATGCCGTTTCACATTGGCCCGAAACAATTTCTGGACTTTGCTCTGCATCCACACTGGTCACTCAGCACCTTACGCCATGGCGCACCGGAACCGGTAAATTTCAAAAGTGTGCTCGGCGACAATACCTTTTCCCGTAACGCCAGCCGTGGCGGCTGTGACTGGGAGTTTCTGGCACAATTACGTGAGCACTGGCAGGGAAAACTGATCGTTAAAGGTGTGTTACACCCGGAGGACGCCGTACGCATCCGTGATTCCGGAGCTGACGCCGTTTACATTTCCAATCACGGCGGACGCCAACTGGATTCTGCACCACCGGCAATCATGGCACTCCCTCTGATTCGTGAAGCTGTTGGCCAGGACTTTCCTCTGTTGTTTGATAGCGGCCTGCGTAGTGGCGAAGATATTGTCAAGGCTCTCGCACTGGGAGCAGACTTTGTCATGCTGGGCAGACCCTTATTATTTGCGATTGGAGCTGATAGTGAGCGGGGCCTAAATACACTGATTCAGCTGCTGGCCGATGAAATTAATGTGGTAATGGCACAGCTGGGAATTACGCAGGTAACAGATATAGACCGGGAAGTCATTGCTGAGACTCAAAGCAGTACTTTCTGGAGGGCAATGCCATGACACATACCATGGAACAGCTCTGCTCCCGGCCACCATCAACCTGCTATGCCCAAGCTGCATCCCGACACATAAGCAAACCACCTCATACAGCCTTTTACCTGCCTGAATTTATGGAGAAATCATGTCATGACTGAAACAAAACGCATACGCGGCGGGGCTATTCTGGCACGTGCTTTACAGGAAAAAGGTGTAGAGCACGTCTTTACACTATCCGGCGGCTTTTGCAATCCGGCGCTGGAAGGCTTCATGGAACTGGGTATGCCGGTGATTAATGCACCACACGAGCAGGTGGCCGGCCATTTAGCCGATGGGCACACCCGGATTACGCGCAAACCTTCTGTGTGTCTGGTCGGCCCTGAAGGCTTTTGCAATGCGATTCCTGCGATTATGGAAGCCTGGGGAGAACGCTCACCGGTGATCTTTGTAACCGGCTCCAGTACGTTAAAGCGCCAGGGTGCCGGTGGATTCAAGGAAATTGATGATGTCGCGATTGCTGCTCCATTAACAAAATACTCCGCCAGTATTACCGACGGTGAACGCATCAGTGAGTTTGTTGACCGGGCCTGGAAAATAGCCGTTGGCGGTTATCCCGGGCCGGTACACCTGAGTCTGCCGGTGGACATTATGTTCTCCTCCTTCCCGGCAAATATTGCCCGTGAAGAGCGGCCTTATGACCGAACGGCTTTACCACCGCCACGGGCCTGGCCGGATCCATCCGTGTTGAATCCTCTGCTGGAGAAAATTGCAGCAGCTAAGCGGCCGGTTTTAATTGCCGGACATGGTGTTTGGTGGTCGGGCAATGAAGGTAAGCTGGAAAACACAGCCCGGGAGCTTAACCTACCGGTATTTAATGTCCCGTATCACCAAAAGCTGCTGAGTGAAGAGTGTGAAGTATATATGGGGCTGGCGGATTTCCATCAGTACCATCCTTCAAAATATGCCATTCATGAATCCGATGTTGTGATTATGGTCGGTTGCCGCTTAGACAATCAGATGAATTTTGGCAATGCGCCTTTCTTCCCTGCCTCCACCGAGGTGATATGCGTCAATGGTTCGCATGAGGAGCTTGAGTACAACCGTTCTGCTGATCATGTTTTGCTATCCGATCCCGGTGCATTTTTTGATGCGCTGTTAAGCTGTAAGCACAATGGTTTATGGACAGCAGATTCCAAATGGCTGGAAACCAACCGCCAGAAACGGGCGGAGTGGGTGGAAAAAACGCTGGCAGACTTAGCCCCGGAAACCGCCGCAGCAGATGCCGGAACTGACAAAATTCATCCACTGCAGCTATCGCTGGATGTGCAATCCGTCATGAGTGACGATGATTACCTGATTTTTGACGGCGGCAATACACATTTCTGGTCAGAAATCGCAGTCAACCTCATGGGCTGGCAGGGCAAAAAACTGGCTGGAATTATGCACCCCGGCAATTATAGCCTGCTGGGTGTTGGCGTATCGTTTGCTATCTCAGCCAAAAATACTCACCCCGGTAAAACCGTGGTTCTGATCACCGGCGATGGCGCATTTTTATCGGGTGGTTTATCGGTGGAAGCTGCTTTTCAGGAAGACTGCCCGATTGTGGTGGTAGTTGATAATAACGGTGGCCTGGACTGCATTTCACAGCAGCAGGAACGCTTATTTGAAAATGGTGAGCACTTCGCCACCGATTTTCGCGATATTCCGTTTCACTCCATGTTTGAAGGCCTGGGAGGACATGGCGAGCTGGTAACCAGTCGCGCGGAACTGATACCGGCACTGAAGCGGGCAATTGCCAGTGGTAAGACGGCCTGTGTCAATGTTAAAGCCAAAGGTGTCATCAGCCCGATTGTTGCCGCCACCAGCGATAAACGCGATAAAGCCTCAATTGAATAAAGGAAACACACCATGGCAACACTCTCCACCCATACTTTAAACTCAATTGATGGCAGCCATGCCGGGAACATTGGCCTCACCCTGACACAGTTAAGGTCTGATGGTAGCCGCACAGTGTTAATCAATGCTGCGACAGACTCCGGTGGACGTTTTAAAGAAAATATTCCGCTAAGCACTGAGGACACAGCCAGTCAATTCGAGATGGTACTGCAGACCGGTGAATATTTCGCCACTCAAAACCTATCACAGGATAAACAGATTCTGCGTGAGGTAGTCATTCGTTTTGAAATGCCGGAAACAGACGGGGTATACCATATTCCGTTAATGCTGGCACCGCACAGCTACTCCGTCTGGTGGTCAGGAGAGTAAATTATGGATGGTTTAAATATGTCCCGCCGTATCCGGCGCACGCCATACACGAGTCGCGTTGAGGCCGTTGGTGTACGGGGGTTTTCTGTGGTGAACCACATGCTGCTGCCAAAAGCATTCCAAACCACAGTAGAAGAAGACTACTGGCACTTACGTGAGCATGCTCAAATCTGGGATGTTTCCTGTCAGCGTCAGGTAGAAATCACCGGCCCGGATGCAAAGGCGCTGGTGCAGTGGATGACACCACGTGATATTTCAGCCGCACAAGTTGGTGATTGCCTGTATATCCCACTAACTGATGAAAATGCGGGCATGATTAATGACCCTGTGTTGCTGAAGATTGCAGACGATCATTACTGGTTATCGATCGCTGATTCCGATGTTCTGCTATGGGCTAAAGGACTGGCATTAGGCAGGGGAATGAATGTCCACATCAGTGAACCGGATGTGCACCCACTGTCAGTTCAGGGGCCAAAGGCTGAAGATCTGCTGGCGACAGTATTTGGTGAGCAAATACGCAGCGTGGGCTTCTTTAAATATGGCCGTTTTGCTTTCCGGCAATCATCACAAATTATTGCCCGCTCAGGCTATTCCAAACAAGGGGGCTTTGAAATATACCTGGACAACAGCGCATTAGGTGAAGCACTTTGGGACACTATCTGGGAAGCCGGACAAGCATTTAATCTCAAACCGGGCTGTCCCAATTTAATCGAACGCATTGAAGGTGGCTTATTGTCGTATGGCAATGAAATGACCCGTGCTAATAATCCACTGGAATGCGGATTAAGTGCTTATTGCCAGCTGGACGGCCACGACTTTATTGGCCGTGATGCACTGCGTCAGATTGCACAAGACGGTGTGAAACAGCAAATGCGCGGCATCCGGTTTACCGGCCCACCTGCTCCGGTTTGCTCAACACCCTGGCCCGTCATGGCAGCGGACAGCAGTGAATACCGGCAAGTCGGCCAGATCACATCCGGGATTTATTCACCCCGCCTGCAACAAAATGTCGGGCAGTCAATGATGGAACGTGGCTTCTGGGATGCCGGACAAAGGGTCATAGTATGTTTACCCGATGGTTCGAAGTGTCAGGGTGAAGTGGTGGAAATGCCATTTGCGTAGGGGTTCCCGGTAATGCTGACAATTCCGGAGATCGCCGTTATGATGCGCGCACAGGTTTCCGGAACGGTTTTATGTCTCACACCAACTCTCTGCACGCGACTTCAGCAACACCGCTATTTCCGTACAAGATAACGCCACTGATAAAAACAAAGCTTGCTGAACCGGCAATTGCCAATCAGTTTGTCGAACCCGAGCAAACGGCGACAGCCGGAACCCCGGCATTTGAGTATGATGCCGTGGCTGATAATCAATACCTTGTGCACCAGGGCATCATTCGCAAATACCGGAATCGTATCCTGTTGATTGCCAATAGCCATTGTGCTGTGCACTGCCGTTACTGCTTCCGCCAGCACTTTGACTACCAGCAGCAGACCTTCGACCCACAGGATATGCCTGTCTTAGTCAATTACCTGCATGAACACCCTGAGATAGATGAAGTCATTCTGAGTGGGGGTGATCCGCTGACGTTAAATAATGCCCGCTTGCAGACATTGCTGACATGCCTCAACCAATGTGCCGGTGTAAAACGTATCCGGATTCACTCCCGTGTACTAAGTGTGCTTCCGGAGCGCCTGAATGACGGCCTGCTGAGTATATTGCAGGCCCATAGCCAAAAACTGATATTAGTCACCCACATTAATCATGTCAGTGAGTTATTGCCGGAAGTTGCTGATGCAATAGCAAAAATAAAGCAATCCGGAATTACGCTGCTGAATCAGTCGGTTTTATTGCGTGGCGTGAATGATAATGCCCGGATCTTGCATGAGTTGTCAGAAGGCATATTTGCGCTGGGAATCATGCCATATTACCTGAATCTGTTGGATCGGGTGAAAGGCGCAGAGCGATTTTATGTTGCTGACGAGGAAGCACTGGCTATTTATCGCGAATTAGCTGCCAGCACATCGGGCTATCTGGTACCCAAGCTGGTGCGTGATGCGGGAGAGGATTGTTTTAAGCGCATTATTGGCCTCAACAGCTTGTAAATGTAGTCCAGGCATCTCACCGGAGGCTGGGTATACATCATGGGTTCACCATTCCAGTGCATAACCCAGCCTGCCTAAACGAAGGCAGACCGTTCATTTACATCAAGCCAACCTGCAAAAAAGCAGTTAAGCCTCGCCCATCAGTCGCGCATCAAACGGAAACTGAGTCAGATTCTCATAGCCGTTCTCAGTCACCAAGACCTGGTCTTCCAGTTTAATGGAAAAGTCACCGTTCTCCGGACTCACCAGCGCTTCAACGCATAACACCATACCGGCTTCCAGCTCATAATCGTAAGCTCCTTCCACCAGTTGATCGGGGTAAGCAATTAATGGCCATTCGTCACACAGGCCTACCCCATGCATCATGCAGCCATATTTCTGCTTCTGAAAATTATCATCCAGTTTATGCGCATCCATTGTGAGATCCCGCATATGTACACCGGGCTTCAGCATTTCCATATTCGTCATGATATGTTCATGAGCATGACGCATGGCGTAGATCATATCCGGGCGGGGATTTTCATCACCAAGCCAGAAGGTGCGTGAGATATCGATGCATATCCCGTAGCTGCCAACCAGATCCGTATCATAGGCAATGATTTCATTGTTCTGAATCAGCCGTGGGCCGCATTCCTGAAACCAGGGATTACTGCGCGGGCCGGAAGCCAGCAAACGGGTCTCAATCCACTCACCACCACGACGAATATTCTCCGCATGCAATACCGACCAGACATCATTTTCCGACATGCCGGGCTGACAGGCCGCTTCCATAGCCGCCATTGCAGTTTCACAGGAATGTGAGGCACAACGCATCGCCAGGATTTCATCAGGGCCTTTAACCGAGCGTGATTTTTCCGTGCACTCTTCACCGTCCATGATGCTAAAGCCCTGCGCCTCCAGTGCACGCAGGCCATGCAACATGATTTTATCCACTGCGAGCCGCTTATTATTGCCACCGTGTTCTTCAATTAAAACCCGCACTTCATTAGCAAACTTGTCCGCAGCAACATCCACTTTATCGCCACGATCAAAATAGAATAAATCTGCACCGGAGCGCTGTTCCCGTACTAATGGATTAAATTCGGATAGAAAAGGTGAGTTTTTATAGTCCCAGATCACCATATAGCCATCCGCACACAATAACACTGCCCGGAAAGGGTTATGAGTGTTCCACAGCTGCATATTGGTGCTGTCAGTGGCATAACGGATATTCAGCGGATCAAACATCAGCAACCCGCCATAATCGCGGTCAACCACATGCTGCATCAGGCGTTTCCAGCGATATTCACGCATCCGGGGCAAATCCGGGAGACTCAGTCCCGCTGCTGCCCATTCACTGAAAGCCAGTTGTGTCGGGCCAATTTCAACACGGTCATTATCATTTGGTGTCTGGTCGCCGAGCAATTCACCCAGCTTCGGATCGATTTTACGGTTTACACTGTAGTGCTGATCCATGTCACTCTCCTTCAGGAATGTTTTGAAGATGGCGGTCGGTTGCAAAACCGCGCCGTTTGATAGCCAAAACAGGCTATTTAACGACATTATGCGCATCCCAAACGGGAGTCAATCTTTAAGGTATTTTCTCTGTATTTATTGTGTATACACAACGTATCTCCCGGGACAACTCACTGTAAAAACCTTACCCGAACCACGGTGCCCTGCCCTTCGACGCTCTGGATGTTTAACTGCCAGCGATAGCGTTCACACAGCCGCCGTACAATATCCAGCCCCAGCCCATAACCACTACCGGCATTCGTTCCGCGTTCAAAGGGTTGCTGTACCCGCGCCAGCGCTTCCTCATCAATTCCCTCACCGGTATCACGAATACTTACGCTCTGCTCATCAATAGCCACCACCACCTTGCCATCCGGGGTGTAGTTACAGGCATTGCGTAACAAATTACCCAGCACAATACCTACCGCCTGTGCCGGAGCAGTCACGGTTAGTAAGTGCCTGGCTTCCAGTTCAATACTGACATGCTGGTCACGATTATGAGTCACCTCGACCTGTTCAATCAGCAATTTCGCCACATCATTTACCACCATTGATTCGTGCCTGGCCATACCGGAGTCGCTGTCCCTTGCCAACAGTAATAGGGTCTCAATCAGTGACAACATATCACGCGAGGTGGTATTCATCCGGTTAACAGCACGCTGTTGCGGCCCGGTGAGAGGTTGTTTCTCCACCATCTCCAGCGAACCGCGAATCACCGCCAGCGGTGTGCGCAACTCATGACTGACATCACGGGTAAATTCCTGCTCACGCTGTAACTGCTGTTTCAGGCGCTCAGTGAATTCCTTCAATGAACCGGCCAGTACCCGCACCTCATCATCAACAGCAAAACGCGAATATTCTTCCAGCTGCAGTGATTCCAGATCATGCTTACGCAGATCAAAACCCCGCATGGTCTGAGCCAGTGAAACAATCGGCGATAAGGAGCGCTGTGATGAGCGATAAGCGAACCAGGCTGACAAATAGATCACCAGCAGCGCCAGGCTCAATGGCACTACCCCAAAATAAAATGAGAGATTGCTGACATTGTCTTCATCGAAAACCAGAAACAATCGCAGCGCATTCTTATCCTCAACATATACAATCGGCATTCGCCCCTGATAAGGCACACGGCGAAAACCGGGTACAACATGGTGAAACTCTGACGGCACCTTACTGAAGTCACCTTCCACTGCCAGAAAACCCATCAGGTTGTGCGTATTCGGCACTGAATGACGGCCATTCGCTTCCAGAACAGACCAGTAATGATCGGCCTCATCTTCCAGCGCGGCGCGCACCATTACCCTTTCCACAATAATGGCCGCAACATACACACCAAGTACAGTAATCACGCTGATAAACAGCAGTTGCAGTACATAAACACGGATAAGTTTACCAGTGATACCGCCGGGAATTCGCATGACTGCCTCCATAATGCACATTCAATAATTTTAGCAAAAATCTATACAAATACTGTACAAAGCGATCCACTTTCACGTTGCGTTGACATTGCCGGTGGTATGTTGAAAAACATCATTCATTCTACCGGCAACATAACAGGAGTACAGGAATGGCACAAACAGCACAGAAAATTCTGAACTGGACCGAACAGGGTTATGTTCCGGATAAAGCGATTCGCCATGGTATCCGTCGCTTACTGGCACAACGCCTTACGGAGATTAACGCCGGTGACTGCGAAAAAATGGCCCGCTACCAACAGGATTTTGTGTCAGCCATGCGCGATGCAGCGATTGCCGTTGTTCCGGAAAAAGCTAACGAACAACACTACGAAGTACCGGCAGCATTTTTTGCCAAAGCACTTGGCCCACACCGGAAGTATAGCTGCTGTTACTGGCCGGAAGGCACAACCTCACTCGCCGCTGCTGAAAAGGCCGGGTTAGAACAGACCTGTGAACACGCTGATTTGCAGGACGGGCAACGTATTCTTGAACTGGGCTGTGGCTGGGGTTCACTGACACTCTGGATGGCACAGCATTATCCTGACAGCCATATTACCGCTGTCTCCAACTCACATTCACAGCGGCAATACATTGAAACTCAGGCAGCCGAACGCGGCCTGGATAACCTGCGTGTTATCACCTGTGACATGAATGATTTCGATACCAACCACGAATTTGACCGCGTGGTATCGGTGGAGATGTTTGAACACATGCGCAACTGGGAATCACTGTACCGCAAAGTCAGTCAGTGGCTCACTCATGACGGCAAGTATTTCAAACACATCTTCGTTCACCGCGCTACGCCTTACCTGTTTGAGGATAAAGACGCCAACGACTGGATGAGCCGGCATTTCTTCAGCGGCGGCATGATGCCTTCCGATGATCTGCCGCTGTATTTCCAGGATGATTTACGCCTCGAACAACAATGGCGCTGGCAGGGACAACACTACGAAAAAACCTGCAATGCCTGGCTGGCTGAAGTGGATGCTCAGGAAACCGAAGTCCGTGCCATTCTGGCAGCTACTTATGGCAGAGAAGACACGCAGATCTGGTGGATGCGCTGGCGGATCTTTTTCATGGCCTGCGCGGAATTGTTTGCTTACAACAATGGCCAGGAGTGGTACATCAGCCACTATCTGTTCTCGAAGCGGGGCACATAAAATGTCCCGCACACTGATCATCAGTAACTTCGTTCTGTTTCAGTTCGGCTGGCTGGCCTGTGTGCTCGGCGGCGCGAATCAGCTCCCGCTGGCGGGCAGCTTAGTTGCTGCAACGGTTATCGCTATTCATATCTGGCGGGCCGGAAATCCGATGGCAGAGATACGGCTGGTCATAAGCGCTCTGATCATTGGCCTTATCTTCGAATCCTTACTGACACTGAATCAGATCAGCCGGTACCCGTCCGGCATTATTGTTGAGGGGTTTGCACCCCACTGGATGGTGATGATGTGGGGGTTATTTGCTACCACCATGAATGTCTCTATGCGCTGGGTTAACAATCTGTCACTGCCGCTGATTATTTTATTGGGCGCAGTTTTAGCTCCCTTATCTTATCTGGCAGGCAACCGCCTGCAGGGCGTGACGTTCACCGACACCACTACCGCTTTGCTATGGATAGCAGCTGGCTGGGCTGTGTTGTTCCCTTTGTTAACGTTGATAGCAAAAAGGAATAACGGTTACAGCAGCAACAAATTAATCACTGAAAATGATGACCGGAGTTATGCCAATGTTTGACTGGACAATTTATCTGAATGCAGGGCTTGCCATGCTGGTGTTTGCACTCGCAGGCTGGGTACTCAGCCTGATTAAAAAAGATGTCAGCATTGTTGATAGCATGTGGTCACTGATGATTCTGCTGGCCGGAACCGTCTTTTTCCTGACAACGACTGATAACAGCCCACGCCGCACGCTGGCTTTTATATTGCTCGCTGCCTGGGCAATCAGGCTGTCAGCACACATCACCTGGGCACACTGGGGCGATGAAGAGGATTACCGGTATCAACGGATTCGTGCCAATAACGAACCTAATTTCACCTTTAAAAGTATTTATATCGTATTCGGCCTGCAGGCATTCCTTGGCTGGTTAGTCGCTTTGCCGCTAATGGCCACCAGCACCAGCGACGTCCCGTTAGGCTGGCTGGATTATATCGGCGTTGCGCTGTGGTTATGCGGCATGTTTTTTGAAAGTGTCGGCGACTACCAGATGGCCCGTTTCAAAGCCGACCCGGACAGCAAAGGCAAAGTCTACGACCAGGGGCTATGGCGTTATACCCGCCACCCCAATTACTTCGGTGAATGTGTCATCTGGTGGGGCTTTTTCCTCATCGCACTGTCTGCCGGTGGCTGGTGGAGCGTACTCTCACCGTTACTGATGACTTTCCTGCTGCTCAAAGTATCCGGTGTCGCCATGCTGGAACAGGATATCGGCGAGCGACGTCCGGCCTATGCACAATACATCAAACAAACCAATGCTTTTATTCCATGGTTTCCACGGAGGGCTTCATGATGAAAACCATTAGTTCTATGTTAATTATTCTCACCGCTTTTGCACTGCTGGCAGGATCACCCGCCAAAGCATCCGGCAACAATGCCTGGCGCTTCCAGGTCTTGCTGGACGGAACAGCCATTGGCCAGCACAGCTTCAATGTCAGCACCAGCAATAATCAGGTGCTGGTAAAAACCAACGCCAGCTTTGCCGTGAAATTTCTGGGTTTTACCGCCTATACCTATCAGCACAATAATACCGAGCGCTGGCAGGGAGCCTGTCTCAACAGTATCAGCGCTAACACCAATGACAATGGTGAACAGCTGATTGTTAATGGCACCCGTCAGGGTAACAACTTTGCGCTCAAAACCGCTGACGCAAACAGCACCCTGCCCGCCTGCCTGAAAAGCTTTGCCTACTGGAATCTGGCCCACATGAAATCACCACAGCTGCTGAATTCGCAAACCGGTGAACTTATGTCAGTGCGCTTACAGGCGATGGGAAATGACAATATTATGGCCGGTGGCCAGTTTGTTCCTGCCAAACGTTACCGCCTGACAGGCAGAAATTTACAAATTGACCTCTGGTATTCAGCACAAAACCGCTGGCTGGGTCTGGAGTCACTGAAAGACGGCAGACGTATACGTTATGTCCTGCAATAGGAATCAGTCATGAACAGGATAACAACAATACTAATAACAATAATATTGTTCGCTCTCTCACTCAGTTTGCTTAGTGGATGTAGTCACCAGATGAAAACGATACCCACCGTTAAACAAGTCGACCTGCCCCGCTTTATGGGTGACTGGTATGTGATCGCCAATATTCCGACCTTTCTGGAAAAAGGCGCACACAATGCTGTCGAAAGTTATGCACTGAAAGACGATGGCCGCATTGCCACCACCTTTAGCTTCAATGACGGCAGCTTTGCCGGTAAACGCAAACAGTACAACCCAACCGGCTTCGTGGTTGATAACCAAAGCAAGGCCAGCTGGGACATGCAGTTTCTCTGGCCGTTTAAAGCCGAGTACAAAATTATCTATCTCGACGAACAGTATCAGCAAACCATTATTGGCCGCAGCAAACGGGACTACATCTGGATTATGGCGCGCCAGCCACAGCTGAGTGACGCGGAGTATCAGAAGCTGCTGGATACCGCAGCAACACTCGGGTACGACACATCGTTGATTCAGAAAGTGCCGCAACAGTGGAATCACACACCCAAGGGAGGTGAATAAATGCGTATAGCCATTATAGGAACCGGTATTTCCGGCAATACTGCCGCCTACCATTTGCATAAAAATCACGACATTACTGTTTTTGAAGCCAATAGCCATATTGGTGGCCACACTCATACCCATGAAATAGAGGCTGCCGACGGCCAGACACTCAATGTCGATACCGGCTTTATCGTGTTTAACGACTGGACTTACCCGCATTTTATTGCGTTGCTGGATGAGTTGGGGGTTGGCTCACAGGCCACCGAAATGAGTTTTAGCGTCAAGTGCGAACACAGCGGTCTGGAGTATAACGGCAATACGATTAACAGCCTGTTTGCCCAGCGCAGCAACTTATTCCGCCCCCGTTTCCATCGCATGATCCGCGATATTCTGCGTTTCAATCGCGAGGGGCATGCGTTTCTGCAACAGCCACCTTCCAACCACATCAGCCTCGGCGATTTTCTCGAACAGGGTGCTTACAGCCGCATTTTTATTGATAAGTACATTGTGCCGATGGGGGCAGCCATCTGGTCAGCCAATCCGGAAGTCATGTTTGGCTTTCCGGCGCAATTTTTCCTGCGTTTCTTCGCCAATCATGGCCTGCTCAGTGTTAATGACCGGCCGCAGTGGCGGGTTATTCAGGGTGGTTCCAAAGGTTATCTGGGGAAACTGACAGCGGGTTTTCAGGATCGGATTCGCACTAACTGCCCGGTACAGGCCATTGAGCGACGGGCAGATGGGGTCAGCATTATCACTGAGCAGCATGGTCGCGAAGATTTCGACTATGTGTTTATTGCCACTCACAGTGATCAGGCGCTGCGCTTATTAGAGCAGCCGACACTGGCCGAGCGCAATGTTCTGGGCGCGATTCCTTATCAGGATAATGAAGTTATTCTGCACACCGATACGCAGGTGTTACCGCAGCGCAAACTGGCCTGGGCGGCATGGAATTATCACATTCCACAGCAGGAACAGGAGCAGGTTGCTGTTACCTACGACATGAATATCCTGCAGGGCTTTACTACGCCCGAAACCTACTGTGTGACCCTGAATTACAGTGGTGCTATTGATGAAAGCAAAATCATTAAAACCCTGAATTATCAGCATCCCGTCTTTACGCCCGGCGGTATTAATGCTCAGTCACAACAGCGCGACATTAACGGCCTGATTGGCGGGAAACGCACCTATTACTGCGGGGCTTACTGGCGTAATGGCTTTCATGAGGATGGCGTCGTCAGTGCACTGAATGCACTGGAACATTTTGTACAGGATACCCAATATGCACAGCAGTCTTTACGTCGGGCAGGTTAGACACCGCCGTTTCGCACCGCGCGAACATCAGTTCAGCTATCGCCTGTTCATGGTTTACCTTGACCTGGATGAGCTGCCGACATTGTTTCAACGCTTCTGGCTATGGTCACTGGAAAAACGCAACATTGCTACTTTCCGGCGCCGGGATCACCTGAAACCGGAAACAACTGACCTGAAAACAGCAGTGTGTGATCTGGTGGAAGAACGCCGGGGGAAACGCCCCAACGGCCCCGTGCGCCTGCTGACTAATCTGGCTTATTTTGGCTTTCGCTTTAACCCGGTAAGTTTTTATTACTGTTTTGATAAAACCGGTGAGACGCTGGAATACATCGTTGCTGAAGTCAACAACACACCCTGGGGCGAGCAGTTCTGTTATGTCATGGATGCTGCGGAAAACCTGAATCAGGACGATAAACAGCCCCAGCGTCACACCGCCCGTAAGCAGTTCCATGTCTCACCTTTTATGGAAATGGAGATGGATTACGACTGGCGCATGTCAAAGCCGGGTAAAACGCTCAATGTGCACATGGAAAACCATCAGGCCGGTGAAAAGCTGTTTGATGCCACCATGCAACTCAAACATCGACCAATCAATCAGCGGGAACTGGCCGCCGTTTTAGTACGCCACCCGTTTATGACCGGCAAAATCGTTGCGGCTATTTACTTTGAAGCACTGCGCTTATGGTTAAAACGTATTCCGTTCATTACTCATCCCGGCACCAGCACAAGACCTGAATCAACACCTGAAACTACTCACTCAACCAACAACTCACCTGAGATAGCCGTTAACAGCGAACTATCAGCTGCATTTAGTCATCCTAAGGAGGCGAAAACCTTATGAAATCCAATACATACACCTTAGAAAGCCCGCAGACCGGCATCGCTGAAACTTCACGCTGGCTGGACAAACTGGCGAAGCGCCTGTTAATTAAGAAGTTCGCAGAAATCAAATACGGCCGTCTGACATTACTGGATGGTAATCAGCGCGAAGTTTTTGGACAGCTTAATGCACAATGTGATCTTGATATCACGCTGCGGGTACACGATGCCCAGGCTTACAGCGACGTTGCCTTTGGCGGCACAGTAGGTTCCGGTGAAGCCTATATGGCGGGTAACTGGGAATGCGACGACCTGACCGGTCTGGTGCGTTTATTATTGCTCAACCGTGAAGTGCTGGATGGCCTCGATAGTGGCGCTGGTAAGCTGACCCTGCCGCTGAACAAGCTTTTCCACTGGTTACACCGTAATAACCTGCAGGGCAGCCGCCGCAATATTGGGGCGCATTATGATCTTGGCAACGATATGTTCGAGCAGTTCCTCGATCCGACCATGATGTATTCCAGCGGTATCTTTGAGCATAAAGACGCAACCATGCAGGAAGCCAGCGAGGCCAAGCTGCGACGTATCTGTGAAAAACTGCAGCTGACACCACAGGATCATGTAGTGGAGATTGGCACCGGCTGGGGAGGCTTTGCGATTTATGCCGCACAACATTATGGCTGTAAGGTCACAACCACCACTATTTCGCGCGAGCAATACGAGTTTGCTCAACAGCGGGTAACAGCAGCCGGACTGGAAGACAAAATCACCCTGTTGCTGGAAGACTACCGCAAGCTGGAAGGGCAATATGACAAACTGGTGTCGATTGAAATGATCGAAGCGGTGGGGCATCAATGGTTTGATACCTATTTCAAACAATGCAGTCAGCTGCTGAAACCGAATGGCATGATGTTGTTACAGGCGATCACCATTGCCGATCAACGCTACAAAGTGGCAAAACGGGAAGTGGATTTTATCCAGCGCTATATTTTCCCCGGCGGCTGTTTGCCTTCGGTGACTGAGATCGGAAAATCCATCACCAAAGTCACCGATATGCGGGTATATCACCTCGAAGACATCGGCCCGCACTACGCCACGACGCTGCTGAAATGGCGTGAACGCTTTATGGAGAACTGGCCACAGATCCGTCAGCTCGGCTACTCCGAAACCTTCAAACGGATGTGGGAGTTTTACCTTTGCTACTGTGAAGGTGGTTTTGAAGAGCGTGCGATTGGCACAGTGCAGATGACAATGATCAAACCGTTTTGTCGGCGGGAGGCTGTCGTTTAAGTCGAAACCCATCTTCACGTTACATTGACATTGGCCATGATAGATTAATACCAGGTCAATATTAAATACCAGCGTAAAATTTTTCAGGAGCTTCAAACTCCTTACTTCGTTAGCTAACAGGCTTTGAGTATTTGAAAACATTTTCCGCACTGCTTGCAGCCAGATTCCTTTCTAATTAACTGACCGCCCGTCAATTAGGAATCTGGCCTTTTTAATACATAGCCACACTAATAAAGAACTCTCTTTATTAATCAACACGCCTATAAAAAAATCCTCTTTATTTCCCTTACAGCATAAAAAACTCATTTAATCATTAAAAAACTCCTCCACACCTCGTTTCATTCATATAAGCTTTCAAAAAATTTCAACTAATTTTCTTTCTTTCACGTTCCGTTGACATTCATCTTGCTATTAATAGTACATGAACTGAATTTGAGGTGAAAAGTCAACAATCAGCTCATTATGATTCCCGCCGAATCTATTTTTTATTTATACAACAAACAGCCAGACAACAGCGTTTTAATTTTCGATTACTCACTATTTAAAACCGTTGTCATTCTGTTTACCGGAGGATTTACGATGAAAACACAACACTGCCTCACTGCCATTGCTATCGCTTTAGCTACAGCAACTACTGCCAACGCTGCCAGTCACCGTGAAGGCCCGTTCATTGCAGAACAGCCTAAGGTAGATGCTACCGATTTTTATGCTTTTCGTAGTTACGAGCCGGGTCGCGAAGCTTATGTCACGCTGATTGCGAATTACAATCCACTGCAGGACGCTTATGGCGGCCCTAATTATTTCAGCCTGTCTAAAGATGCTTTGTATGAAATTCACATTGATAATAATGCTGATGGTAAAGAAGATCTGACTTTCCAGTTTGATATCACCAACCATCTGGGCAACAAAGGCAAAGGCATCGCATTACCTATTGATGGCAAACAGATTCCGGTGCCCCTGAAAAATATTGGCCCGGTCAGTACCGCAGACTCCAGCGCGCTTAACTTCCGTGAGACCTATCAATTAACAGTAGTCGAAGGTGATCGTCGCAGCGGCACCAAACACCCCGTAATGAACAGTGTGACCGGACGTAAAGGTTTTGCAAAACCCTTTGATTATAACGGCGATAAAACCTTCAGCACTCAGCCTTATGAACGCTATGCCCGTGCTCATATTCATAATGTTACGCTGAATAACTGCCCGGAAGGTGCAAATGCAGCCAGAGTCTTTGTTGGCCAGCGTAAAGACCCCTTTGCCATCAGTCTCGGTAAGATATTCGATTTAGTGAATACCAATCCGCTCGGCGATGCGAACGGAGAAGCAGACGACCTGGCAGATAAAAACATCACAACCATTGCAATGGAAGTGCCCATCGCCTGTGTTACCGGTGGCAATGAGAACGGTATTATCGGTACCTGGACAACGGCCAGTCTGCCACAGGTCAGCGTCCTTGATCCGACACCGGAGAACCTGACCGCACAGGTCACCGGTGGAGCCTGGACACAGGTTTCCCGCCTCGGCATGCCGCTGGTGAACGAAGTGGTGATTGGCCTGCCGGATAAAAACCGCTTTAACGCCAGCGAACCAATGGACGATGCACAGTTTCTTGATTATGTCACCAGTCCAAGCTTACCGGTGTTGCTCAATGTGCTGTTTGGTGTCAATCCGCCTACCGCAGCCGGACGGCCTGACTTAGTTGCTGCTTTCCTCACCGGCCTGGACGGAGTGAATGCCAATGGCTCGGCTGCCGAAATGATTCGCCTGAATACCAAAATCGCAGCAACACCAAAGGATGATCAGCATAACCTGGGCGTGGCCGCTGGTGATGCCGCCGGTTTCCCGAATGGACGTCGCCCCGGTGATGATGTGGTTGATGCTGCATTACGGGTCAGCATGGGTCTGTTATGCCACCTGAACTTAGGCCTGTGTGAGCCGGATGATGCTACCAGCGGTACCCTGCCTTACACCGATGGAGTTGAGCAAAAAGCGACACAGTTTGGCAATGCCTTTCCTTATCTGAATACACCGATTTCAGGTTCTTCAAACTAACAGGAGGTGTGACATGGAACGCTTTAACAGAAAATTCTGGCTGGTTTGCTGCACTGCTTTATTACTGTCAGCCTGTAACGATAGTGATAACCATAGCAACAACGCAGGAGGAACCCTGCAACAGTTCAGCAACAATAGTGGTGATAGTAAAGAAATCATGGATCCCGATGGTTTACAGCAAGATCTGAGTAATCTGCTGGGTAATGCAAACGCAGAACCAGTCGCCGTCAATGCGCAGGATAATGTACAGGCAATTATTAATCGCGCTAACACCCGGTAAATAGCCGGGAGGGGGTTAAGCAGAATGGGGTGAAAATTCTATTCTGCTTCTTTTTATTGATAAGAATAAAAAATCGAATGACATCGCCCCAAATAAATAAAATCTCTAATTACCCTTCCTCCCTACATTAAACAAGCACACTCAAAATATCACCAACACTTCCCCTTCAACCTATCAACTAAAAACCCCGAAAGCAGCAAACGCATCATAATAAAATCGCTAAAATTTTAAAATAATTACAGCATTTTCACGTTCCCTTGACATCAACTCTGGCAAACTAAATCCATGCTAATTCGAAAATCCCAATTAGCAATTAACAGACAGATAAAAGCGAATACCTATTTCTCACTGCCATTAAATAGTGACAGCAAATATGGCATTAACTGCTTTTTTCTAAACTAACTGAATTCATGCATCTGGCGATGCACAACCCGGAGAGTACCAATGATCAGAAAATCAATTGCCACACTATTTATTACCATGGGTCTGCAAACTGCCGCGCTTGCCGGTGGTCATGCTGAACTTGCCGTTATGGGTGAAGACCAGGATGTTTCCGGCGGCACTGTCACCGCTGCCAAAGTGATTGCGGGTGCAAATGGCTGGCTGGTTGTTCACCGTACTGATGACAAGATGAAGCCGGGGCCGGTGGTGGGCCATGCGCCATTGAAAAAAGGCGAAAATAACGAGGTCACTGCAATTCTGACCGAAGAAGTCGCTGCCGGTGACAAACTGATGTTAATGCTGCACGGTGAAGAAGGTGGCACAAAAACCGGTATTTTCGAATACACACTGGGTGCGAAAGAAGATGGCCCGGTCAAGGTCGATGACAAGCTGGTTATGATGGTCATCAGTGCACAATAGGCAACACAGGCAGAAACAAAAGCCGGATACCGGGGCAGTTTACGTGGGACAGTCTCACTGTCTCAATCTGTATTACTCAATGGCAAAGGTCACCGAAGCCCAGAGGCTTTCCCACACCGCTCCGGTATCCAGCATTGTCGCCGCATCCGGCTCGACCATGTGTACCGCATTCAGCAACATGACGCCGCTGTTTGCTGGCCGGGGAATGGTAACTTTCCCCTCTTCATCTGTGTGGTAAGGCGTCAATATTGCTTCGGCGTCGGGTTCGCTGTCCGGACGAAAAAAGGCATTAATCTGTGCGTTACGAAACGGCTCGTTCTGCCAGTGTAACTGCACACTGAGTGGCTGCGCTGAGTCAGTGTAAGGATTGTTTAACATCACTAACTCCAGCGGCAGGCCAACGGGTTTATCAGCCCCCTTACCGGAACCGGATTTTACCAGTGTCTTGGCATAACGCCGGTAAATTTCCGTGAAGCCCGTTTCCGGCAAATTGCGTTCCGCATGACGCGCTTTAACCCAGGAAATGCCTTCGTACTCAAGAAAGCCATGGAATTTTTTCAGATCATGATAACGCAAACTACGAATCGTGGACTCATAGGCCAGAATCGCCAGTCCATCCTCAAGGTTATCCTCATTCACTGCCGGAATGTCACCGGTACGCGAGTCAACAGACCGCTGCTTATCACCCTCGTGAATATCGAAGCGGATAAATTTTTTCGGCAGAAAAAGGTGTTTATTGCCGATGAGCTTCTGGCCCACCTTAATATCTGCCAGCAACGGTTCACCGGATTCCGGAGTAAAATCACGCGGCTCCAGCCAGAATTCATGGGCCTGCAAATTACCGGCTTTTAGCAGTAGAATAGCGCCAGCCAATAAACACCCGAACGACAACCGATTTAACATGAGTAACTCCCGTTTTCAGACGGCAAAAGGTCATTATGAACATACCCGGAACTGATACACAACCACAGCGCTTTTCATCCCGCTACCTCACTCTGCTGCTGTTTAGCTTCTGTCTGTTTTTACTCACCCCGGTTACTGCACATGAAGTACGCCCGGCGGTTATTGATCTGCAGCTGGAAGATGAACAGCAATACCAGCTGACCATCAAGCTTAACCTTGAGGCATTACTCGCCGGTGTTGGTCAGGAACATGATGATACCGATGATTCAGCACAGGCCGGTGCTTATAATCAACTGCGCCAACTCACGCCACAACAACTGGAACAACGCTGGCAGGAGTCAGCCGCGACATTCACCAATGACCTGACACTCAACGCTGATGGTGTCAGACAACAACCGGAATTCAGCAGTATCAGTATTCCGGAAGTTGGCGATACTAACCTGGCACGTGACTCAGCCATCACTTTTAACGGTCAGCTACCCGCAGGCGCAGGCAAGCTCGACTGGTCTTGGCCGGAGCGTTATGGCACGCATGTACTGCGAATCAGCACACCACAGCAGGAAGACTTTCATACCGCGTTTTTAAACGCCGGAACCGCGAGTGACACCATTATGCTCAACGGGACAAACGGCAGCGCCGCCACAAGCAGCTTATGGTCAATATTCAGCGATTACGTGGTCATTGGCTTTGAGCACATTATTCCCAAAGGCCTGGATCATATCCTGTTCGTTATCGGCCTGTTCCTGCTCAGCGCTTCTTTTGGCGCTCTGCTCTGGCAGGTGACCAGCTTCACCCTCGCGCACAGTGTCACACTGGCTTTAGGTATGCTGGGTTGGGTACAGATTTCCCCGTCGATTGTTGAACCGCTGATTGCCGCGTCGATTATTTATGTCTGCCTGGAAAATGTATTTTCTGAACACCTATCACGCTGGCGGCCTGTAGTGATTTTTGCCTTTGGCCTATTGCATGGTCTTGGTTTTGCCAGTGTCCTGACAGAAATCGGTTTAGCGCCGGAACACTTTGCGCTGGGTCTGCTGGCGTTCAATATTGGGGTGGAACTGGGGCAGCTCAGTGTGATTTTCCTGTGCTTCTTACTGGTTGGCTTCTGGTTCCGGAAACGCAGCTGGTACCGCAAAGCCATTACCATCCCGGCGTCGCTGGTGATTGCCGGAATCGGGCTTTACTGGCTGCTGGAACGGACGGTTTGGGCCTGAGTATCGGGAGTTAACATCATGCCGGAATGCGGCTATGGTTTGTGATTCTCAGCCAGATTGCTTGCAGAAGAAAAAGGCCGTCAATTGATGGCCTTTTTCTTTGATGCGACAACCAGATCAGCTCATCCCCACGGACAGGGA
>JBMZDK010000019.1:0-26683 GCA_049614265.1 Thiolinea sp. | reverse complement strand
CATTATTCAGCCAAAACACTCAGGCTCAATCCAATATTACCTTATCAGGTAACGCAGCAAGCAATAGTGCTAAAGCCCGTGTCAATTTCGTGATAACTGTTCCGGAGAAGCTTAGCCTCACAGTAACAAATGGCAACACTACTGCATCATCTAACAGCGGTGATTTGTATATTGCCACCAACGGACTTACAGCAAACCGTTATGCACCGGCCAATCAGGTTACCTACAAAACGATGCCAAGGCAGGAAACCTATACCATAGCCAGCCCTTGAAGTAAGAAAATAAAAAATCTGCTTAAGACCCATGAAACAGGGAATATTGAGCATTATCTAATCCGCCATCAGCACAATACAGATGATCAGCCAACACCCTTTCGGATAATCGGACATGGCCATGGCGATTAATCACCAACCCCTGAACCTGCTTACCACAACGCTTTTCATCATTCTCTGCACTTGCTTCAGCTGGAGTACCAAGCACAGCCACAACTCGGGTTGTTTTATCCTGCCTGAAAACCTGCACATTATCTGAGCCGGGGGATTTGATAAAATAACAGGGTGCCTTTAACGTTAACTGCTGCCTGCCATCCTGCTGCTTCCCACCTTCTTTAGTAACTTGTAACTGACAGCCCTTAGCATCGTGCCAAAGGAACAAACTGTTTCCGGCAACGTATGTCTGATCGGTTACATATGTTGTCTCTTTACGCTCAGGGATTAATAAGGCATTGGGATCGACAGGTTCAGCCTGATCACAGCCAGCTAAAACCACACTAAATATCCATATTATCCGGTTGAAACGGCGAATCCATTGCCTGCCACCGGTTAGTGTACCGGCCAAAACCACACTTCCTCGGAACGGTCAATATAATCCAGTCCACCGCTCGCCATCGCCGGGCCTTCCCAGGAAAAAGATCCGCTTCCCATAAACTCGCCAGTGCCATCCCAAAGGTCGATATGATCACCCTGATTGTTCTCACCCCAGAAATTTTGACAGTAAATTATTCCGGTGCGATTAACATAATCCTGCCAGGTCACATCTTTTTTAATTTCAGCCTGTCCGAATACAGAGCCATGGTTCCGTAGCCAGGTTGCCAGTTCACGGGCGCGCAACGTATGCCCCTGGCCACCATGACCAAACCAACACTGCACACCATCGTAATTATTCAGCAGATTACTGCGTGTCAGACAAGACCCCATACGAATGGCACATTGGTTGGCAAAATTGGGGACTGAATCAGGTCGTCGGCAGGGCTGCATTTCATTGTGGCTGATATTTGGGTGATTATCCCACAGCTTTGCAAACCCCAGCTTCACTCCTTCCTGCGGCAACTCAGTTGTCGGAGGGATGTTAACAGGCGGTCGTTCCGGGGGAGAAACGGGGTCAACAGGCGCTTCAGGAACAACGGGGGCTGAAGGTTCCTGTGGTGATGGAGCTGGAGTTGAAACAGGCCCGCCACTATTATTGTCAGGCCTGCCAAATAACGCCCTAAACCAATTTAAAAAGCTATTCCAGTTCATTGCACCTTACTCCACGCAAGCTGATATTCATCAATCCTTAAGCATAGAGTAATTAATGACACCTTTCACGTAAACTACTGCTACGGGGAAAATGTGCACTGAGAAACTCCATCTGATCCGACAAGATATTTCTGCCCTGTAGAAACACATATTCCACATAAGTTGGCATAAAAGGAACAGCCAGCAACGGCATATGTGCCTGTTCCGGTGTTCTTCCACCTTTGTGGCTATTACAGCTTTTACAGGCAGTCACTACATTCGTCCAGATATCCCGTCCACCTTTAACTGTTGGTATTACGTGGTCACGAGACAGATCACCACCTGAATAACGCTTACCACAATACATACAAACATAATTATCCCGTCGAAATAATGTCGGGTTATTCAGAGGCGGTGTATAAGTCTCACCAAACAAATCCTGCTTACTACCTACGGTAGCAATAATAGAATTCAGCGTTAATTCACTGCGCAAACCGGTTTTTGCATTGTATCCACCCCTGACTTCCATCAACGGCGTACCGCAGGTATAGGCAACCTGATTGGTATAATAGAGTTTCACTGCGCTCTGAAAATGAATCCACTCAAGAGGCATGCCACTGATATCTGTGCGCAGTATGAGTTGTTGCAAATTGGACATATGCATCACTCCTTTTACTGTTAAGCAGCATGGCAAATGTCCTCAGCAGGTAAAATAATCACAGAAAATTTAATATTTGATAACTTTTACTTGCCTACTAATGCTGCATCTTACCGCTGAAATGTGATCATAAAATTTATGTAAATACTCAGCAATTTTTAAAACTGATCTCTATATCCCTTATTTTCCGGAAAAAATCAAGTTTTTAGCGGACTCTATCGTAACCGGCAATGATGGCCGGACAGGGAAATGCAAAGGTGATTCAGCAACAGAATAAAGGCATTCAACCTCATATATTCATTACCACCCCCATACAAATGTAAAAGGCCGCATAAAGCGGCCTTCCATAATTTGCAGTCGGTTCGGGCTAAATCAAGCAGCCTCCGACTCAATCACTGCCAGCTTCAGTTTCTTCACTGCTGCATTTTCAAGCTGACGTATACGTTCTGCTGAGACACCATATTTTGAAGCTAAGTCCTGCAGCGTTGCTTTCTTTTCGACTAACCAACGGCTGGCCAGAATATCCTGACTACGCTCGTCCAGTTGCGCCAGCGCGCTGTGGAAACGATCACGTGTATACTCTTCCCATTGCTCAGCTTCCAGTGTATCAGCCGGATCAGAAGTATCAGTCGCCAGATACTGGCTTGGTGAATATGCGTAATCATCGTCGTCACTATCTGTCGGCAAATCAAACGAAACATCATGAGAACCAAGACGTTTTTCCATCTCCAACACATCAGCCTTGCTCACACCAAGGTCATCAGCGACCTCCTGAGCCTGGTCATTTGACAGCCAACCCAGTCGCGATTTGCTGCTACGCAAATTGAAGAATAACTTACGTTGTGCTTTTGTTGTTGCAACTTTCACAATCTTCCAGTTGCGCAAGATGAATTCATGAATTTCTGCACGAATCCAGTGAACCGCAAAGGAAATCAACCGCACATTCATTGTCGGGTCAAAGCGTTTGACCGCTTTCATCAGGCCAACATTACCTTCCTGCACCAGATCACTCAGGGGCAGACCATAACCGTTATAACCACGGGCAACTTTCACCACGAAACGCAAATTATGTAAAATCAGTTGCTTTGCAGACTCCAGGTCATTATCTTCACGCAGACGATGAGCCAGATCCCGTTCTTCTTCGGCATTTAATACAGGTATCGCGTGGATAGCGTGAATGTAACTTTCCAGGTTGCCCACAGGAACCGGTAAAGTTTGTCCACGAACCATCAATGCGTTAGCCATTTTGTTTGTCTCCTTAATTATCGACAATGTCATTTTAGCACTCAGCAGGTTAGAGTGCTAATATACACAATCGTTCACCGTACATAGACTGAATAAATTATTTAATACATCAATCACTTTCATTTTTCGTTCAACAAGTTGTGCTACAGTACGGCATAAATAATAAAAAAGAACAAGAATAATGGGCATGGAACAGACTTCGCTGTTGGAGAAGATCAAGGGCAATCGCTTCCTTACCAGCGATGACCGTCAGAACATTCTCGACACCATCGACAACCTCGACATTGAACTGCACGAAGCAAGAAAACAAACCAAACAACTCTCCAACCGCTTGCATAATCGCGATTCTGTCATCGAGGAACTTGAACGGGCGCTGGCAAAACGCGAACAACTCTTACATAGCAAAGAAGAGATTTTACAACAAAGCCACCAGGATGACGCCAGTTTTCAGGCCAAACTCCAACAATTTGAAGAACGCTTACAGGAAAGAGATCGAATCATTCAGGATCGCGATCAAACTATCCGTGAGCGGGACGAAATTTTGCGTACTCTGGAAAAGCGCCTGTTGGAAATGGAGAAAAACACCCATCATGGGGAAAAAAACCTGCGGGATCGTGAGGAGCAGGTTAAACAACGTGAACGCCAGTTAGAAGAAAAAGACAGACATCTCGAAAAACGTGATCGTGAACTGGAAAACAGGGATAAACAAATCAATAAGCGTGATGAGTCCCTGCATAAATATGAGACCCAAATCAACGAACTCAATCAATGGATAAGTGACAATCAGAAACGTACTCATGAGCAGGAAAAGCTACTCAGCGACCGGGATGAGCAACTATTATCACGCGATGAACAAATCAAAGAACGTGATGCACAAATTGCCCGTCGCGATGAACGTCTGGCCCAATTAGAAGAACATCAGGCTAAGACAGATGAAGCAAAAGGAGAATTTGAAGAACAGCTACGTCAGCGTGACCGGCTAATTGAACGCAAAATCGAACAGTTAAGCACACGAAATGAACAATTAGCCGAGCAAACACGCATTTTGCATGAAAAAGAACGCCATGCTATTCAACATGAAAAGCTGTTGCGCCAGCGCGATGATCTGATTCGGGAAAAAGACCAACACCTGCAGGAGCGGGATCAGATGATTGCCGCGCATGAGGAACAATTACAGCGCCGAGAAGAACAGATTAATATCCAGTTCAAACAATTGCAGGAACGGGATCAGGAAATTACACAACGCAATCAACAGCAGGAAAAATTACAAACCCGGCTGGATGAGCTCAATCAAAGCGTCAGTGAAAAACAGGATAAAGTTGATCATCACAATGCTGCAATAGAAACACTGCAAGGCAAATTACACGAAAAAGACCAACACATCGAGAACCTACAAAAAGCCCAGCAACAGAAAGATTCATTCTTAAAAGAAAAAGACAAACAATTACAGGAACAAACAGAGTTATTCCGACAACAGGAACAACTGCGCCTTGATCAGGAGAACACACTGAACGAAAAAGAGCGACAGCTAACCGTTCAGTCTGAAACACTCAATGCCAAAGATACCAACCAGTCACAGCGGGAAAAGCAGCTCAACGAGCAGCAAGCAATGTTGCAGAAGAACAACCAGCAACAAAGTAAACGTGACCAGGAGCTAGGCAAACGGGAAGCACAACTCAATGAGCGTGAAAAAACCACGCTAGCGATTGAAAAATCCCTGAATCAAAATCTTGACCAACTCAAGACGCTCGCCGGGGATGAGCAATACAAACAGCAGGAACGTGCAAAACACTTCGTTGAACAACTCCATAAACAGCAGGATAAGTTTGAACAAACGGTTAGTGACCAAAATCATCAGCTACAAGCGCAACTACAAACCACACTGGAAAATATTCAGCAAACACTGGAAAGTAAAAACCAGCAGGCTCGGGAACATCTGAACAAAACCCATGCTGAGATTCTGGCACAGCAGCAAAATCACAGTGACGAACACCATGAGCAGCTCAGACAAACACTGGCTAAGATGAAAGCTGATACACAGCAACAGCACGGGGATTTACAACGACAGATAAAACTCATTTCCAAACTGGTGGAAGCAGCCACTTCAGAACAGAGCACCGCATTGCAGGAAAAACTTGAACAGCTCAATACTCAAATAGCCGAAGTCATACAAAGTAACGCTACCGACAAACAGCAAAGCAGTGAGCTGCTGTGGTACGTTCAACAAATCATGCAACAAACACAGACCAGTGATGCCGATGAAACACAGAACACACGAGTCCTGGAAAGCCTGAAAACTATTCATGCGCAATTACAAAAACCACAACATGAAGCGCTGATGCAGAATAATAAGCAGGCTCTGCAGCAACTACATACTATCCAGCAACAGCTGGAACAACGGGCGTCAGAAAATGCCGAAAGTACTATTCCAAAGACACTGGATGATATCCGGCAACTGCTGCACTCACTGCAGCCTGATGATGCTATTACACAGCTTAGTCAACAGCTTAATACTCTCAACCAGAAGGTTAGCGCCCTAAACCAGGGCAATAATAATGATAATACGGCAGAAATACTGACAGCCATTAAAGCACTTCATCAGCAACCAGAGAGACAATCTCAACCAAAAACATCGACTGAAGATAACGCTCAGTTGGAGAGAGCTGAAAAAATCATACAGATTAAGGATCAAATGATTGCACAGCTCAATCAGCAGGTTGCAGTTAAAAATAAAAGTCTGTTGCAAAAAGACCAGGCACTACAGAAGTTGGGGGATAGGCTACGGGAGTCAATCAACAAAGCCTGACTCAGTATGGATAATATAGTTAATCAGCTCTGTGATATGGTGAAACTATTAAGAATTAGTTGTATTTGTTTGAGGGTTTAGCGCTACGCTAAGCAGTTTCGAAGTAAGGTCTACAACCGGAATCACTCGTTCATAGGGCATGCGCTTAGGGCCAATAACCCCTAATACCCCCAAGTGATCTTCCCCCATCGAATAAGGGGCGGTAACTAAACTGCAGTCACCAAAAACGTCGTAGCCGGACTCACGCCCGATAAATATCTTCACGCCCTCGGCCTGAATACTTTTATCCAGCAAATTCAGGATATCGCGCTTTTTATTAAAGGCACCGAATAACTCACGCAGCTTATCAATATCCGATAAGTCATCGTAGCTCATCAAATTTGTTTCACCGGCAATGACATAATCATCACCCGTTCCACCTCCCATATCAGCAAATGCCATTTCACCGAGTTCAATCGCTGATAGCATAATCCGGTTCATTTCTTCACGGTGCTGGCGCATTTCCTGTAACAGCACTTTGCGGGCCGCATTAATGTCCTTGCCAATGAGATGTTCGTTGAGGAAATTTGCGGCCTGTTGCAACTCTGAAGATGAAACATCCTCATCCAGCTGAATGATACGGTTTTGTACTTCGTTACGGCTAAACACCAGAATAACCAGCACCTGACTGCTATTCAGACGCAGAAACTCTATCTGACGAATAGAAGATGGATTGTGGCGGGGTATAGTCACCACACCAGTCAAAGATGTAATCCCTGATAGCAGGTTTGATGCTGACTGAATAAGCGTTGAGGCATCCTGATTAACATTGAGCTGGCCATGCAAATGGTCTGCTGCCCGTGATTCCAGCGGTTTAATCTTTAGCAAAGAATCAACAAATAAACGGTAACCCTGAGAAGTTGGAATACGACCTGCCGAAGTATGGGGTGCACGTATATACCCCATCTCCTCTAAATCAGCCATCACATTACGTATTGTAGCCGCACTTAACGACAGCCCACTGCGCTTTGCCAGTGTTCTCGAACCCACAGGCTGACCATCCTGAATATAATCCTCAACCAGCACTTTCAGGATATGCTGGGCACGCTCATTTAATTCCGGCACCTGTTTGTCAGTTGTCATACATATCCCGCTCTTCACAGACGACTCCATAGGCTTGAAGCCTTCTGCTGATAAAATTTCCAATCAACTTTTCTTGCAAACTATATGACACTTTAGCCTTTTTGGCTGCTGATCGCTACAATAGGCCAGCATTGCACAGGCTGTTTTCCTGTCTATATCGTAAGGGTAATTATATAGCCTTTTTACTACCATTCAGCTGATCTGATAAATTATGAATCAATTCTCGACAATCGGTATTTTTTCCAAACAGGATGAGTTATCTGTCGGGAAGTCACTTAAGCTACTCTACCAATTCCTTCAGGATCAATCACTCAGGGTTATGGCCTCCGCGCATCCTGCAGCAATACTGGGGCTTGAAGCATGCTCTGATGATGAAATAACAAGCCAGTCTGATCTGGCAATTGTAGTTGGCGGTGACGGAACGCTGCTACAGGCCGGGAGGCTACTTACCCCATACAACATTCCGATTGTTGGCATTAATCTTGGCCGGGTCGGATTTCTGGTTGATGTCTTACCGGAAGACATGGTGACTCAATTAAACCTGATGCTGTCCGGCCATTTCATTGAAGAGCAACGGGGTTTACTGCAAGCCTATGCATGGCGCGGCGAAAATTTACTGGGCTCAGGGACAGCGCTCAATGACGTAGTACTCCATTCACGCAATGAAATTCGTATGATCGAATTCACCACTGCCATTGATGGTAACTTCGTTATCAAACAGCGTGCTGACGGTCTCGTTGTCGCCACAGCCACCGGATCTACCGCTTATGCTCTCTCCAGTGGCGGCCCAATCCTGCACCCGTCCATAGATGCCAATGTATTAGTGCCTATCTGCCCACACACGCTAAGCAACCGCCCACTGGTAGTCAACAGTCAGAGTCAGATTGAAATCAGCCTGTGCAGCCAGCACTCCGTAGATTCCCGTGTTTCTTTTGATGGCCATAATAATATTGAACTGGTTTCAGGTGACAAAATCAGGATTCAGGCTCATCCGAAAAAAATGCGCCTTCTACATCCGGAAAGTTATGATTACTACCATATACTACGCTCAAAATTACACTGGGGAACCCAACTCTAATGCTGACTCACATCCACATCCGAGACTTTGCCATTATTGAAGAACTGGAACTGGAACTGTATCCGGGGATGACAGCTCTGACCGGTGAGACCGGTGCGGGCAAATCGATTTTGCTGGATGCTATTGGTCTGGTGCTGGGCGATAAAGCTGATAGTGGCAGCGTTCGCTATGGTGCAAAAAAAGCAGAAATCACACTGACAGTTGATATCACACAAACACCGCACGCACGTGACTGGCTTATTGCAAAATCGCTGGACAGCGAAGAGGATGACTGCATTTTACGGCGCATTATTTCCGCCACTGGTAAATCCAGAGCCACCATCAACGGTTCTCCAGTCACTCTGGCCTTAATAAGGGAATTGGGTGAACAGATGGTCGATATTCATGGCCAGCATGAACACCAGTCACTAATGAAAAAAGACATGCAGCGACGAATGCTGGATGATTTCGCCGGTAATGATAGTCTGCTTGATGAAGTCCATGCCAGCTGGAAAGCCTGGAAATCCCTTAAAGACCGTCTTGAAACACTATCCAGTGAAAACCAGCAACATCAGGAACGCATCGATTTGCTGCGGTTTCAAACCAGAGAGTTAGAAGAATTATCTCTGGTTAGCGGGGAAGCAGAACAGCTGGACGAAGAACTGAAGCGGCTGGCAAATGCTGAGCAATTGAAATCCGTCACTGAGCATGGTTACCACATTCTTTATGATGCCGAATCTTCTGCTTATTCCAGCCTTGGACAGCAAATCCAGGAGCTCACTCAACTGACAGAAATCGATGAAACATTAACAACGCCCCTTGAATTACTGAACAACTCACAAATTCAGCTGCAGGAAGCTGCATATTTGCTACGTGATTACCATCAGGGGCTGGAGCTTGACCCCCAGCATTTACAGACTGTGGAAAACCGCATCGCAGACATCCGCATGGTTGCGCGCAAGCATCGACTGGAACCCGACCAGCTGATTGAGCGCCTGAACAAGCTGCAGCAGGAACTCGCTACACTGGATAGTGGTGACTATGATGTTGAAACTATAAAACAACAACTATCCTCTGCTACTGAGATTTACTACAAACACGCTGCTGCACTAACTGAAAAACGCCGCAACTTTGCGGAAAAACTCTCAACCGGTGTTAGCGATGCCATGCAAACATTGGGCATGCAGGGCGGCCAGTTTAAAATTATGATTCACTCTGAACAGGATCAGTTCTCACCTTATGGTAGAGATCAAATCGTATTCACAGTTAGCGCTAATCCCGGGCAGCCGTTAAAACCACTCAACAAGGTTGCTTCGGGCGGCGAATTATCACGTATCAGTCTTGCCATCCAGATGATAGCGGCACAAACACTCACTTTACCTGCGCTCATTTTTGATGAAGTGGATACCGGTATCGGTGGCGGCATAGCAGAAGTAGTTGGCTCACAATTACGTGCCCTCGGCCAAAACCGTCAGGTACTGTGTGTTACTCATTTGCCACAGGTTGCCTCACAAGCGCACCAACACTACAAAGTCACAAAAATTAAAGGCAGCCAATCAACCAGCACCGGCATCAACCAACTTAATGCACAACAACGAACCGAAGAAATCGCCCGCATGATTGGTGGCGTAGATATTACGGACACCACACGCGCACTCGCCACAGAAATGCTACAGCAATAACCCCCCTTTATATCCCGGCTTAGCGGGTGCTTTTGGCAACCCGCTCTCCCCTTCGCTCTCCTGATTTTCTCCCAGAAAATAAACTGACCCTTTATCTGGCTTTTATGTTCACTCATACCATTATGGCCCCCAATCCATCCCAGATAGCCCACACTCATGTCAACAAATAGTGTCCTTTGCACGTTATAGAAGTCTGCGATATCAGGCTTACCGGCTGAAAGGTTGTATTCAGAAATCACTCTGATCAGGCATATAAAAACTTACTATCAGCCGTGCATTGAACCCTTATCAAAATAAAAAGCTCTAATTTATATAGATCTTTTTTTAACGTTAATCAGATCAATTGATAGAAAGGGTTAATTTCCAAATCGATTAAACAGGGAAGCGATGTAATCAAGGAGGAAATCATGAAAAACATCACCAAGTTATTGGCAACTACAGCCTTGCTGATGGGATTCAGCAGTGCATGCGCAGCCTGGGCGGACAGTAATTCATCTGAAGTGCGTCTGGTTGCAACAATCGACAACAGTCCGGCTTTTAAGGCCGTAAACTGGGAAATATATCGTGTTGATGATCCATCCACACGATACGAAAGGGAAAGACGGCATTCATTTACTCTGAAATCCGTCACTCCCGGACGCTACAGAGCGATTGTACGTCGTAATGGTACGGTGCATAAGCGCGACTTTTATGTCATGGCTGACACCACGAGTAAAATCAACGTACCTGTAGACTAAATTGCATGAACGTTCCCAAGCGATCCCCCATACACGAAAGTGTATGGGGGATTTTTTAAACCAGTCAAAATTTAAGCGCTTATCAGTTGAACAAAGATATTCATTTTCAGTCTATGTAATATAGGTGTTAATTATAACACTCCATAGCAACTGCCCGGGCAGGCAGTAAGCTAACAAACAATAATATAAATTGGGGACTAATAATGACGGGCTTCTTTTGGCAGAATACGATAGCAACCGGGCTGAGTTTACTCGCAGGTATATCTTATTATTTCTTATACCCCGACTCTGATCAGATAATCCTGGTTACCGTAGCAGCCTGCGCATTTCTGGGCGTACATTTACCAAATATACAGCAACCGACTCATCCCTCTTATCGCCTCATCCGTGGGGCTAGCTGGATTGGTAGTTTTTTAGTACCAATGAGTGTCTTCTTTTATCGCCCAACTGATTTTATATTAGCATGGATAATAGCCATACTTTTCATAAATAGCTTCTGGATAATTATCGACCGCATTTCACTACAAAGAGACTATACACGTTCACCGGTGGGAATTGTATTTCTACCTTTAATAGTGACGGGTTCTGCTTACCTTGCTTTAGGAGAATCGGTTCTCCTTCCTGTATTTATAGCGACGAACTGTGGCTATATTAGCTTCCTGATTCTGGAAAGCCTAATATCGGAAAAATTAATAAAGCAAAAAACACATTCTGCAACATCTAATACAGCGGGTAACACCACAGCCAGCTAAACCTTACACCCTTGCCATCACAAAACAGGCAGCATTACGCTGCCTGTTTTTACTCACGATAGTATTAGCATGTATGAGCCACCTGACTTCAGGACTGCTGTTCCTGTTGCGCAATTTCTTCATGCACTTTAGCCATATCAACATCCTTAATTTTTGCAATCACATCTTCCAGCTGCTCTTCACTCAACATGCCCGGCTGTGCAAATAATACGACCTGCTCACGGAATACCATCAGCGTTGGAATCGAGCGAATCTGAAAATGTGCTGCTAATTCCTGTTCGCTTTCAGTATTCACCTTCGCAAATACAATATCCTCATGCCTTTCCGACACTTTTTCATAAGTTGGCGCAAAAGACTTGCATGGCCCACACCATTCAGCCCAAAAATCAATGATTACAATGTCATTGTCACTGATGATGTCATTAAACTGCGCAGATGAAATATCCTGTGTTGCCATTAACAAGCTCCTGTCGAAATGGACTATTACATAATGATAAAAAGATTAAATAAAAGAAATATCAGGATTCCGCCGCAGACACCCCCCAACGCGGCGTTAAATCGTGTGAGATATTTAAATGATCAAGGATCCGGGCAACAACAAAATCTACAATGTCATCAACGGATTGCGGTTTGTTATAAAATCCCGGGTTCGCAGGAAGTATAACACTACCGATACGTGCAAGCTTAAGCATATTTTCCAAATGAATTTCTGAAAAAGGCGTTTCACGAATCACAAGGATAAGTGGCTTTTTCTCTTTAATAGCCACATCAGCAGCACGTTCAATCAGGTTTCGACTACTACCACAGGCAATGGCAGACAATGTGCCGGTTGTACAGGGACATACGACAGTTGCATCAGAAACACTGCTGCCACTGGCAATAGGTGCCATCCACTGCTCACGCTCAAACACCCGCAACTGATCAGGAGCTGCCTGGTAAAGCGTAGTAAAGTATTTTTGTATATCCTGAGCACGGCCAGGTAACTGCAAGCTTGTTTCCGTGTTTATTACTACCTGAGCCGGACGTGATAATAGCAAATAGACCATATGCCCTTTGCTAATCAACTGCTCCAGCAAACGCAAACCATACTGAGCACCAGACGCACCTGTCATAATCAGGGTCACCGTTTTTTGGCTCATGTTTTATATTAATCTCTTGCTGATAATTGATTCAGCAGCTTCTCATGAATACCACCAAAACCACCATTACTCATAATCAAAACATGGTCACCTGTCAGCAATATACCCATTAGCTGATTAAGCAGCTCATCGATGTCATCAACAACAACCGCTTTATCACCCATTGGAGCGACCACATCAGCCAGACTCCAATCAAGCCCGGCCGGTTGAAACAAATATACTTTATCCGCTTCCTCCAATGCCCCAGCCAATTTGGCCTTATGCTCCCCCATGCGCATAGTGTTAGACCGCGGTTCAAGCAATGCAATGATCCGGGATTGTCCGACACTGGCCCGTAAACCAGCCAGGGTTGTAGTAATGGCCGTTGGGTGATGCGCAAAATCATCATAGACAGTAATACCACCAACTTTACCACGCTGTTGCATACGACGCTTGACGCCGGCAAACTGAGCCAGTGCATCTATCGAGTGCTGAACCGGGACACCAACATGACGTGCAGCTGCAATAGCAGCCAGAGCATTATTGACATTATGCTCGCCAATAGCATCCCAGGAAACAACTCCACAGCTTTGACCACCCAATAGAACATTGAACTGACTACCATCCGGCTTCAGGTATTCTGCGCTCCAGTCACCCTGAGCAAAGCTCTCTACCGGCGTCCAACAGCCCATGCCCAACATATCATCGACATTCTGATCGGCCCCATTAGCGACCACTAAACCAGACCCGGGAACCATACGAATTAAGTGGTGAAATTGTGTTTTTATTGCCTGCAAATCAGGGAAAATATCAGCATGATCATATTCCAGATTATTGATGATCAAAGTTCGTGGATGATAGTGTACAAATTTAGAGCGCTTATCGAAGAATGCCGTATCGTATTCGTCAGCTTCAACCACAAAAAACGGACTTTCCCCTAAACGTGCCGATACACCAAAATTCTCCGGCACACCCCCAATAAGAAATCCCGGTTTTAAGCCAGCATACTCTAATATCCATGCCAACATACTGGCTGTTGTCGTTTTACCATGTGTACCGGCAACGGCTAACACCCAACGCTCATGCAAGACATTTTCATATAACCATTGCGGGCCAGATGTATAAGACAAATTCTGATCGAGAACACTCTCTACCACATCCAGACCCCGACGCATAACATTACCAACAACAATCTTAGCATTAGCCTTTGGCAAACTATCCGGCAAATACCCTTCTGTAATTTGCACACCCTGATCCGTTAACATGGTACTCATAGGCGGATAAACATTTTCGTCCATCCCACTGACACTGACACCTTTCTCACGCGCTAACAGCGCAATTCCACCCATGAATGTGCCGCAAATACCCAGAATATGAATGCCCATTTGCCCCTCTACTAACAATCCCTGTCTCCCTCCAGCGAAGGGGACAATATTACGGTTTATGCGAATTCAGGATATCTGATAAGGGTAATGGCTTTGAGATACCATAGCCCTGCCCAAAATCAATCCCAATATCACGCAAGATTTTAATAATTTGCTCATTTTCAACAAATTCAGCAATTGTTTTCACCGACATCAGTTGCCCTACCTGATTAACAGACTCCACCATAGCCCGGGCAACATCATCGGTTGCAATATCTTTAATAAAACTACCATCAATTTTCAGATAATCCACAGGTAATTCTTTCAGATAACCAAAAGAGCTAACTCCGGTGCCAAAATCATCAAGCGAAAAACTGCACCCTAACAATTTCAGTGTATCAATAAACTTACGTGCTAATTGCAGATTATTAATCGCAACCCGCTCGGTGATTTCAAAACACAGCATTCTGGGTGGAATGCCTTCCCGGCGGATTGCATCCAATACGAAAGGCAGGAACTTAGGGTCATCTAAACTTTGTCCGGAAAGATTAACCGCAAAAACCGGCAGCTCATTATTGACATCGACTTCTTTCAACCGGGTTAACAGCTCTTTCACTACCCAACGATCCAGCTTTGGCATCATAGAATAATATTCAGCAGCCGGGATAAATTCATCAGGGGATATCGGCGTACCATCGACATCAAACAAACGTATTAATACTTCATAATGACTGAAGGGCTTCAGAAACTCACGGGGTTCTAATGGGTGAATAGGCTGTGCGTGCAATCTGAATTGGCCCGTTTCAAAAGCCGTTCTCAACTTACCAATCCAGGCTAACTGACCACGATGTTTTTTGATTTCAGCATCATTAGGCCGAAACAGATGAAGTCGATTTCCACCTTTTTCCTTTGCAACCTTACAAGCCGCATCGGCAATTGATAGAACCCGGTTGGGTGTACCGGAATTTTTATGAATTGGAACAAATCCGACACTGGCTGTTACTCTATGCACAGCACCATTCCACCGTAATGGCAAAGCGTTCAATCCGACACGCACCCGCTCAGCTTTGCGCAATGACTCGATGGGTTCCATTTCCCGGAACAGAATCCCAAATTCATCGCCTCCAATACGGGCAAGCACATCGTGCTTCTTATCGATGATTGACTTTAGCAAATCTGAGATACGCTCTATGAATGCATCACCTGCATTATGTCCCAGAGTATCGTTAATGACTTTAAATTGATCGAGAGAAACATGGCAAAAAGAATGGCGTACACCTTGCTGACGAGCCTCAACAAGCGCCACTTTTAACTTAAGTTCAAAACTCTTGCGGTTAAGCAACTGAGTCTGCTGATCATTCATTTGCAGGTAGTGCAAATGCGTCTGTAAGGCGCGTACTTCGGCCTGATCCTTTAGCAATAACAACAAATGGTTAGTTTCACCACTATCATCAATAGCAATAGGGCGCACAAGGAACCAGGTCTGCAAATCCTGTAAATCCGAACAATTCAGCAAACACTCTCTGAATTGCGGTTGTTTCATGGAACGGTTTCCGGTCAGCCAGTTAATTGGATTGCGCTTCATCGGATCCAATAAATGAAATAACTCACTGTGAAATTTACCGCGCGCACTCCGCATTTGTATGCGAAACAGCTTTTCTGCAGAGGGATTTAGAAATTCAACTACGCCTTCTCTATCGACCAAAACAGCCGATTCTTCAACATCCATTAACGCTGAAACCAATACATTTTGTTGTACAAGCTCAACTTTATCTTCAGTACGCTCTTTCCACTGCCTGAAGAAAAAGTAGCCGCCACCCGCAATGGCCAGAATTAATAGTAGTGCAGGAACCACCCAATACCAGACTGAAAGACCGACTTCGGGCAGGGTTGCGCTAGCATCCACCTAAATGTTCCTCAATTTATTAGTGTTATTATTTAGTCTTAGGCAATAATAAAATGGATGTGTTGCTTTGTATAGTCAGAGCAGACAAGCGTATAAATTTTTTACGCTACATTTGCGTAGCTTTACGAAACAGAGGTAGTGAATTGCTCACCACCTCTGCTATACAAAGAAGTTATACCTTTTCTTTGATACGTGCTGCTTTACCAGTCCGGCCACGCAGATAGTATAATTTAGCGCGACGAACATCGCCACGACGCTTCACAGAGATATCCGCAATACTGTTACTGTAAGTCTGGAATACACGCTCAACACCTTCACCATAAGACATTTTGCGTACTGTAAAAGCAGAGTTCAAACCCCGGTTTTTCTTAGCAATAACAACACCTTCATAGGCCTGCAAACGCTCTTTACCGCCTTCTTTGACACGCACCTGAACAACAACAGTATCTCCCGGAGAAAATTCCGGAATGTCTTTGTTCATTTGCTCCTGCTCTAATTGCTGGATAATATTATTCATGATTAACCTCTGACGAAACCTTATATTCCTGTCTGTATTCATCCAGCAGTTTTTGCTCCGCCGGCTGTAACACTCTGTTTTGTAATAAATCCGGACGCTTCAACCAGGTTATTCCCAAAGCCTGCTTTCTACGCCACTTCTCTATAGCACCATGATCACCACTTTTCAGTATATCTGGCACTGCATATCCTTCTACAGTGTCCGGGCGGGTATAATGGGGACAATCCAATAACCCATCCGTAAAAGAGTCCTGCGTTGCGGAATCTGCGTGTCCCAATGCACCTGGCAGTAAACGACTAACGCCATCAATCACTACCATCGCGCCAAGTTCACCGCCGCTTAGCACATAATCTCCAAGTGAATATTCTTCATCCACTTCAAGATTTAAGACCCTTTCATCAACTCCCTCATAACGCCCACAAAGAATTATGAGGCTTTTTTCCACCGCTAATTGCTGCAACGCAGCCTGTGTCAACGGCTTCCCCTGAGGACTCATGTACAACACTTTCCCAGAGTTTTTTTGCTTTACTGTTCTGATTGTTTTTAGCAGACAATCAGCTTTCATTACCATTCCCGGGCCACCGCCATAAGGGCGATCATCAACTGTTTGATGTGTGTCTGTTGTAAAATCACGCGGATTCACACAATTCAGACTAAACACCCCGCTGTTTGCAGCTTTTCCGACTACTCCCTGAGCAATAACAGTTTCAACCCATTCCGGGAAAAGAGTAATCACATCAAAGTGCATTTACACCTCAAAAATCAGGATCCCAATCGATAGTAACGATACCTAAATCCAGATCCACAGATTTAACAAATTTGTCTATCACCCAAGGCAGCCAACGCTCACGGTCTCCTTTGACTACCATGACATCGTTCGCACCGGTTTCAAAAAGGTAGGATATTCGACCTAAATCATAACCTTTGGTAGTAACTACTTTTATCCCAACCAAATCAGACCAGTAATACTCATCTTTCTTCGGGCTGGGCAAACTGGCTCTTGGAACAGCCAGTTCGACATTACGCAATGCGTATGCCGAATCACGATCATTAATCCCTTCAAGGCTGGCAATTAAACCTTTACCCTGTTTTTTGCCAGATAAAACATTTGTGGCTATCCAGACATTATTCTGAAAAAGGTACCATGGTTTATACCGGAAAATATGATCTTGCTGAGCAGTATAGCTGTAGACTTTAACCCACCCCTGAACACCAAATACACCAGTAATCTTACCCAGTGTGATCATGGCTTCCGGGGCCAAAGTCATATCGCTAACTTACACCAATATATTAAGCAGCTGCACTGGCTGCTTCATTTAATAATTTTGCTACACGATCACTAGGCTGAGCACCCATAGCCCTCCAGTGATTCGCTCTTTCCTGCTCTACATGCAAACGCACTTCCTGGCCACGGGCCATTGGATTAAAATAACCAATACGCTCAATATAACCACTGTCCCGTGGCTTACGCTTATCAGTTACTACAATGCTGTAGAAAGGACGCTTCTTTGAACCACCACGTGCCAAACGAATAACTACCATAAGTCATAACCTTAATAAATGTATGTAACAGACGACAGCACAGATAGGCTGCCGAAAGTAAACGCGCAATTCTACGGTTTTTTCAGGAAAAGTGAAGCCTGATTCTGAAATATTCCTAAAACTTCTCAAGAATTTGCACTCAAAGTGTTACTGAAATACAAAAAAGCCTTTTGTCATTAGACAAAAGGCTTCACTGAATTTACAAGAGTCTCTTTAACGTGCTGATGCTAACCAAGGCTGTCGGTTAGGAAAGTATCTAAAATGACCGGTTATTGGCCAGTTAAACAGAACATCTTCCATTTTTGTTCCATGGGCAATATTGTGCACAATCATATAGCGATTTGGATCTACCGGCGAACGCCTGTTTACCACAATGCCAATATGCCCCTGGTCACCACCTAAACTCCAGGTTACCAAATCACCCGGCCGGTAATCCCGGGGGTTATTTGTCACCGGTAAGCGTTGCCCGTTACGTGTAAAAAATGCTCTCAGGTTATGCACCCGACGATGATCAATGTTGGGATCAGGCGCCGTTAAACGCCATTTAGAGAGATTGGGATACGCGTAAAAGGCTCTTGACATATCTTCATGAACAAGACGCTGTAAATCTATTCCCAGACGACGATAAGACCGGACAACCACATCAGTACAAACCCCCATATTGGCGGGCACATCCCCCATTGGGTAAGAAATCGGTATATAACGACCATCATAACGAATCCGGTGGCGTGTTCTGGCAATGGCAGCATTTGAAAGATGATGAGCCAAATTCACATTATTTTGACCAGCAGAACGAGCATATTGTCTGTTTTGGCTAGCCCTGTAATTACCTCCAGCCTGATTTCTTTGCCAGTTATTCTGCTGCTGACGCGCTTCAATTTGTGCCTGACGTTGCTTGTAGCGGTTATGGTACTGCTGCTTTAAAGCAACCTGTTGTTGTTGGTTGCGCTGTTGCACCTGCTGCAACCGGGCCTGTTTTTTTAAATTCTGCTCGTACTTCTGTTTATATTTCTGTCGCTGAATGCGTTGACGTTCTTCCGCCTCTTGTTTAGCAAGCCACTGTTGGTTATACCACATGCGCTTTTTGTCATAGGCAACATGATGTTGATCTTTAGCCTGATTTTGGGACTTTTCAGCACTAGCTCCGGCAGTTTTCCGAGCCTTATTCACCACAACAATCTGTTGCTTTTTTTCAGGCTTTTTTACTTTTGATGCAGTTACTTTCTTTGCGGTAGCGTTGTTTGTGGCATTATTCGCACATCCTGATGCGATAAATCCCCAGAAACAGATAACTACCAAACCCAATACAGTGTTATTTATTTTGGTCATATAAGCGTTATTTAGCATAGAACACACCTTGCCAAGCCTCCTGCAAAGAACACAATTTTTCAAGTGGGTATTGATGAAGCCCAAATGTAGCACTAATTTCAATAAAAACAATTCGGATGCCACATAAATATGCAAATTACTTCATCAATACCTTAAAACAAGTGGTTTTATTGTTGATACTGCTCTCGCAAGCTATTATCAATCGGTACAGCACCACGATAAGTACCCTTCGCCTTTACAGGAGGTACTTTGATTATTTTTGGCTTCGGTACAACTACCACCGGCGCAGGCATTGGTTTAATCACCGGCGCGGGCCGGATAACAGGCTTCGGCCTGGGAGCTGGCTGTAAAGGTGCCGGTTTAACAACAAGGTCTTTATATGGTTTTGGTGGCGGAACCGGTTTAACCACCTTAGGTGGATTTACAACAGCAGCAGGGATCACTGGTGCAGCCTGTTGCTGGCTACAAGCTGACATAAAACCAGAAGAAAGCACTACAGCCAGAAGAGCCTGAGATTTTATTTTCATTATTACAACCCTATTTTTTTTATTATTAGTTACACAGCTAAGTTTTGCAGCCTAACAACGCAACACCGACCACAAGCTTAATTTTTTATTAGCCAGCTCACCACAAAAAAGCCCTGAGACACCAACCGTGTCGCAGGGCTTCAGTCAATCAATAAGCGGGATGAATTACTGCTGTTCGTACTGCTTCATCACACCATCAATTTTGATTGCACCTTTATATGTACCTTTCGGCTTAATCATCTTAGGCTGAGCCATTTGCTGATAGTTCACTACCGGCTGCTGACTTACCGGAGCAGCGCTACGGCATGCATACTTGTGAGTATGTGCACGGCGGCCATTTGGATGTACATGATTCACAGAATTTGTACAGCCCGGAATTGCCGGGTGAGTATGCGCATCAGGATTACGTGGCGCCTGCGCCTGAGGGCGTTTACAAGCATAGCGATGCTTATGAGCACCACCAAGTGCAGTCTGGTGGTTATGTCTGATTGAATCAGTACAACCCGGAATTGCAGGATGCACATGACCAGCAGGAACAGGAGCTGGCTTTGGCACTACCGGAGCTGGCTTTGGCACTACCGGAGCTGGCTTCATTCCACCGCCTTTCTTACAGCCATACTTATGAGAGTGGCGACCACCTTGTGGATGACGGTGGTTATGTTTAATAGAATCAGTACAACCAGGAATTGCAGGATGACCATGCATATTACCACTTGGGCGCGGAGCTGCTGGTTTCTTACATTTACTACAGTCAACAATAGTTTTAACAATTGTTTTTGGTTCAGGGTCAACATCAACAGTCTGTTGTGCTGCAACCGCCTGCTGCGCCACCATTTGCTGGCTACAACCGGAAGCCATCAAACCGGCTGCAACAACTGCTGCAAGAGTAAGTTGGGTTTTCATCTTCATAGTCTATGGTCTCTTTCGTTATTTAAGGGAAAGCACTCTCGAGTATAGTCAACATCTATAGTCTTTACTATTCTGAAAGTGGTTCATCTCACACATTTTCAATCACGCACAAAAAACATCAGCCGAAAATCAATAAGTTGGACAAGTCGCCTTGTATGGTGTTTTTACCACTCCCCAACGATACTGCAGAGGCGCATGCGGATCAGATACCAGATAACCGCCCTCCAGGTTTTTTCGCAACTCACGCAATGGCATGTATAGTTCTTCGCCCAGTGTCATCTGCACCATACAAAAATCATTAAGATGCTTCAACTCACCAACAGGCGGCTCATCAATTGCAAATACTGCTTTTGCCCATCTTGCAGGACGTGAGCGCGGGTCAAACCGCCCAATCCTGTCAAGGTGATGACGAATGGAACCAAAGAACATTTTCAGACGCTTATCACGACCTGGCGTTGAATACCCATCATACTCCTGTCGGGTCATACATCTGCGTCCTTTCTTACGTATTTCCTGCAAGTGCCATAATGCATCATACACATAAACACTCCGGTCATTTGCGTACATACAAAGCGCCAGCAACAAACGCGTAGTCTTTTCATCGGGGCGCTCAGCACGCTTCCCCAGTTTTTTTGAGATAACATCGGTAAATTTAACATAGTCAAATTTCAAATCCCGGGCCAGTCGAAACTGCTCATCACTGTAACCCGGCTGGCTTTTAGCAGGCTTCCGAATATTGTGCGGCTGTTTAAACCGGCGATACCCATCTCCCATCGCCTTATCGTCAGGAACATAAAAAGGAAACGAAGGTGTTCTCAGTAGAAAGCGAGACTTTTTAGGCGTTGTAGAAGCCATCACTTCCGCAATTCCTGTCTCAGTTACCTCAACAATTTGGTATGAATGCACTCCTGGTGCGACATAAATATCACCAGGCTTAATATCGTGTAATGCTACCGGGTAAGTATCATGACGCAAAGAAGTTGTGCTTGTTATATCAGCGATATAATCCAGGAAAGCGCGAACCCGCTGACCACCAGGCAAATGATCCCATGTTTTCATACGGTTTGAAATTAACTTACCTGGCTTCATTTGATTGTTCACCACGAATGGCAAACGATGCTCAAATGCAAAGATAAGTCGCATAGCATAAGAAGCATCAGCACAATCATTTTCATATTTATAATAAATTGGCTTTGCCGGATTCATGAAAATATCATCAGTCCACTGTGTTTTCACCCAATGCTGATAACGCCTTTCCCAGTTTGTATCCCATGTGTTTTCATCCTGCCATACGGCAGAATGCGAAGCTCCAAGAGGTAGCAGTAAAAACACGCCCAGTAAATAAGATAAAACCTTACAACTATTCATACAACTCCGTTTTTGACTCTATGAAAGACACAACTGCCTAAAGATAGACACAAAATGTGTTATAGAGTTTACTGCAAAACCCACTTTTGAACAGAAAAAACAACAATATCACATTAAAAAAGCCCGACCTTAGCAAGTAAGGCGGGCTTTATACAACAGTTGTATGGCTAAATTTGTAAGAAATCAGCCTAAATAGTGTTTTTCCACTACTTACTGCTGGTACTGCTTCATTACACCATCAATTTTGATTGGGCCTCTATAAGTACCTTTAGCCTTAACTTTAGGCATAACAGGCACAACCGGCTTAGGCATAGGGCGTGGCACTACTGGTGCAGGGCGCTGACATGCATAACGATGCTGGTGAGCATTACGGCCATTTGGATGCACGTGGCGAATTGAATTAGTACAGCTTGGTACAGCCGGATGCGTGTGCGCATCAGGATTCATCACTGGCTTAGGCGCTGGCTTTGGAGCCGGCTTAGGTGCTGGCTTCGGAGCTGGCATTGGCTTCTTACAGCTATATTTGTGCGAGTGACGACCACCCTGAGGATGCTTATGATTATGCTTGACAGAATCAGTACAGCCCGGAATAGCAGGATGTGAATGCATATTACCACTTGGGCGCGGAGCAGGCTTGTTGCATGAGCTGCAATCCAGCACTGTTTTTACAATAGGCTCTGGCTCAGGTGCAGCTTGTGCAGGAGCAGCCTGCTGAGCAACCATCTGTTGGCTACAGCCAGAAGCCAGCAAACCGGCAGCGATAACCGATGCAAGTGTAAGCTGAGTCTTGATTTTCATAGTCTTTTAGTCTCATTTAGTTGTTTAAGGGAAAGCACACCCAACACATTGCAAGACAGCAAGTGTATATCCATATCAATGCGTCAGGCTGGTTCGAGCACAATTCAGCGCAGCCCTGCCATTCTCCCAATAGACAGTTGATGACTCGCTGTCAGTTTACGCGGTTTTAAAAATGATAAACCCGATCAAGTTGCGCGAAGACAACAGTAAAACCCTTACCATTGTTACTTTCGAACAACAGAATCATACCGCGCTGCTCTGCACGGGTAAACCCATCTCGTCTGAAATTTCAAGAACTAAAACGAATTTACCCCGAAAAACCGCCGGGAGGCAGAAAACCCCCGCCTCCCGGTGGCATTTTACCTTTCATGGATTGCATCATCTTTTTCATGCCACCCTTGGAAAACTTCTTCATCATCTTGCTCATTTGTTGTTGCTGCTTCATCAGACGATTAACATCCTGCACCTGCAAGCCGCACCCTGCAGCTATACGGCGCTTGCGTGATGCTTTAATCAAATCAGGATGGCGGCGTTCAGCAATTGTCATTGAATTAATGATTGCAATCATACGCCTCACTTCTTTATCGCTGGCCTGATCCTTCAATTGCGATGGCAAACCACCCATACCCGGCATCTTATCAAGTAATCCGCTCATACCACCCATTTTCTGCATTTGCAGCATCTGGTCCCGCAGATCTTCAAAGTTAAAGCTTTTACCCTTATTAAGTTTTTTAGCCAGTTTCTGCGCTTTTTTATGATCAACTTTATGCTGAGCTTCCTCAATCAGACTCAGCACATCCCCCATACCAAGGATACGTGAAGCCATCCTGTCAGGATGAAAAGCTTCAAGCGCATCAAGCTTTTCGCCCATACCGATAAATTTAATCGGCTTACCGGTTACATGACGCACTGACAAAGCCGCACCACCACGGGCATCACCATCAGCCTTCGTTAACACCACACCGGTTAAGGGCAACGCATCACCAAATGCTTTGGCTGTATTTGCAGCATCCTGCCCCGTCATACCATCAACGACGAACAGTGTTTCTACCGGATTAACAGCGGCATGGAGCTGGCTTATTTCACCCATCATATCGGCGTCAACATGTAAACGTCCAGCCGTATCGACGATTAGCACATCTGCATATTGTCGTTTTGCCTGTTCCAGAGCAGCCAGAGCAATCTCCAAAGGCTTTTGTTCAGGGTCGCTGGGGAAGAAATCAGCACTCACCTGTCCGGCAACGGTCTCCAGCTGTTTAATAGCGGCGGGACGATAAACATCACAACTAACCAGCATCACCGACTTTTTATTTTTTTCTTTTAAAAGCTTTGCCAACTTACCTGCAGTTGTGGTTTTACCCGCCCCCTGCAAACCAGCCATTAAAATGACGGCGGGCGGTTGAGTACTTAGATCCAGAGCCTCATTAGCCTGCCCCATGATTTCAACCAGCTCATCATTAACCACTTTAATCAGCGCCTGTCCCGGAGTCAGGCTCTCCAGTACCTCCTGCCCTACTGCACGCTCCTTTACACGTGAGATAAAGTCACGGACAACCGGCAATGCGACATCTGCTTCAAGCAATGCCATTCGCACATCACGTAGCGCTTCCTTTATATTATCTTCTGTCAGGCGCGCCTGACCACGAAGTTTTTTTACGGTACTGGATAAGCGGCCACTTAAATTTTCAAACATGATTGTTGTCTTCTTCTGGTTTCGATCCGGTTTAAATTGTTATCATAACATTTACATGACATAAGTACGCATGCAAATACCGCATCACCTCTTCTTGCCAGTAATATTTTCCTGACAGGTTTGCCAATGCAGATATTCGCCAAGCTGCTTAATCGTTGACTTACCACTGCAATAACACCTGCTATGTACAAATGATAATAACGATTACCCTACTCACCATTCTTGCCTGGGCTTCAACCTGGTCAATCATTGCTGTGCGTTTAAAGAAGCAGGCAGCCAGACAGCCTGACATAAAATTACTTAACATCATCTGGCCGACCAGCCTGATCTTGCATGGCATACTATTACTACACCCTCTTATCACCAACAACATTCTGTCTTTCAGCCTTCTCAGCAGCTTATCCACCGTCATGTGGATCAGTGGCCTAATACTGTATCTGGCACACTTAAAAAGACCACTGGAAACCATGGGACTTTTTATTATCCCTTTCATTATCCTCAGTATTGCCAGTGCCCTGATTGATCCCAAAATCAGTCAAACCATTAATCTGCAGCATGGCCTTGGTCTGCATATACTGTTTTCATTACTTGCGTATAGCATGCTGGCGTTAGCGACGCTACAAGCACTATTGCTAGCTGTACAAAACAAGCACCTGCATAATCACAAGCCCAATGGGCTTATCAAGACATTACCCCCTTTGCAGGATATGGAGTCACTCCTGTTCCAGCTGATTATTGCCGGAGTTATCTTGCTCACTTTGGGCCTGATAACCGGCTTTATATTTCTTGATGGTTTATTTGGTAAACAGGTAGCTCATAAAACCATCTTATCTATGATTGCCTGGCTGACCTTCAGCACCCTACTCATTGGTCATTGGCGGTATGGCTGGCGTGGAAAAATCGCTATACGTTGGACGATTACCGGCTTCACCTTTCTTATGCTAGCCTTCTGGGGCAGTAAATTTGTCCTTGAATATCTGGTAAAAATACCGTGAGTCCGGATGATATTTCTATTCCGCTGACCATACAGTTTGGCGGACTTATACTATTATTCCTGCTATCAGGTTTCTTCTCTGGTTCAGAAACAGCACTAATGTCACTGAACCGCTATAAGTTGAGGCATCAGGCTGATCAGGGACATCTTGGCGCAAGGCTTGCGCAAAAGCTGCTCGAAAAACCAGATCGGCTTATTGGCCTGATTTTATTGGGCAATAATTTTGTCAATATTCTCATTACACAACTCGCAACACTCATAGGCTATCAACTATTTGGCAATGCAGGATTAGCCATCACAACCGGACTACTGACACTCTTTCTGCTTATTTTTGCAGAAGTCATGCCAAAGACCCTTGCAGCCCTGCACCCGGAACGGATCGCATTTCCGGCATCCCATATCTATACCGGCATGTTAAAGGTGATGTGGCCGCTGGTGTGGCTCATCAACGTGCTCGCCAACTCGATACTCAGACTGTTCAATATGCGTGAGGATGTAGACGGAAGTATCGCGCTAAATCGAGAAGAACTACGCAGCATTATGCATACAGCCGGCCCACATCTGCCCAAAACACACTTAGACATGTTGATTAGCGTACTCGACCTGGAGTCGATCACCGTTGAAGATGTAATGATTCCGCGCAGCCAAATGATGGGACTGGATATTTCTGAAGACTGGAACGACATAGAAGAACAGCTTCTGCATAGCCAGTTCACCCGTATGCTGGTATTTGATGACAACCTCGATAACATCCTCGGTTTTATTCATATGCGTAAGATCATGCCTTTATTTCAGGAAGGCAAACTGGATCGTGAACGCCTTTTACAAGCTGTCAGACCCGCTTACTTTGTCCCGGAGAGTACAACACTGACCCAACAGCTACTTCGTTTTCGGGAAGAATCTCGACGCATCGCATTAGTAGTGGACGAATATGGTGAAATCCAGGGCTTACTGACCATGGAGGATATCCTCGAAGAAATCGTTGGTGAGTTTTCAACGGTTCCTGTAAGCCATAGCAGAGAAATTCAGCCCCATGAAGACGGTGGCCATTGGCTTGATGGCG
>JBMZDK010000018.1:0-26721 GCA_049614265.1 Thiolinea sp. | reverse complement strand
GGCTATCTGAGGGGACGATTATTGTCGGTTTCAGGCCAATAGTTTTTTCAATCTCAGGTTGTAAGATCTTATGCTTGTTTCGAAAGCGATTAACCAGCAGAATAATTTTTTGAGCGGGCACATCCAGTTCATTCAGTAATATATTGAGCAGGCCTTTGGCGAAGTTCATGCTTGGAAAGCTTTGCTCAATACAAATAATAATCTGGTCAGCATCATCAACGACCTGAGAGCTTAGCGGGTCGATAATGTGCGGTAAGTTAATGAATAAATTCTGAGAAACATGCCCGGCTATTGTAATGACCTGATGTATGCTGTCTGCTGAGATTTCACCTGGTAACGCAATATCATCTACCAGTGAACATAAGACTTTCAGGCCGGATTCGTGATTGGTCAAATAGGCATTTAGCGCGACCTCATCTAAGGTTTCGATAACTTCCATTGCCTGCAATAAACTGCGTTCCGGCTCAACATCCAGGATTACCGGAAGGCTACTGAATTGCAGATCAAGGTCTAAGACCATGACTGATTGTTTGGCTCTTTCGGCCGTGATTTGTGCCAGATTAGCTGTGATGAATGCTGAATCTGCATTGCTGGTCGCGCTGATAACAGCAGTTACTTTGCCCGGTGAGCGCGGTTTATGATTACCGGACTCACGTAGAAAGCTTTCCACCATTGTTTGCAGGTTTAATACATCCAATGGTTGCACAAGATAATCTCTGGCCCCGGCATGCATGGCTTGTCGTAGCAATTGGGCATCTTCCGCCGGAATGATCGCTATTAAGACAGGGCGCCTTTCCGGTGAGATCTTATTCAGACTGTTGAGGACAATTTGGTATTCACCGCTGAATTCCAGAACTAACAATTCCGGTAGTGTGTTTAGCGGCAGCTTGAATGTCTGCTCAAAAATAATCTCAACATTGGGTATAGCCAGTAAGTTCTCTTGTGCCTTCTCACAGAAATCGCCAATAAGCACTACTTTTGTCATGCTGAACTCCCTTCGCAGCGTGCTGTGGAATTGTCACGTGACAGGCCCATACTTTCTATAGGAAGCACCGTTGCAAAACTGGGTGGAGAAATAAGTTGGTTAATACCGGGAATGAATGTCCTGATACCATTAGCTGGTTCCACAGAAAAGCGGACAAAACGTATCAGCATAAAATTGCTGGCTGGTTGGTTAATGGTATTACCGTTGCTATCCAGGTATTCCAGTTTAAAGTCGTCAGATGACATATCAGAAAGTATTGAGTTATTATTATTTTCTTTATTAAACAGAGCAGTACGTTTGATAGCAGGATGGTTAACCGGACAGGTAACGGCTGTCCTTGCCCCGCGGCGTGTTGCTTCTGTCAGTGTATTCCAGAGAAATAGTATCCGCCCTAATTCAAAAATACCAAATAATAAGACAAGGAACACAGCACCAACCAGTGCGAATTCAACCGTAGTATGCCCCTGTTGCATCCTCATTAGTTGAGTACCCGCATCGTTAAACTGGCCCGGAGCACTAAAGATTCTGTGTCTACGTCCTGGTCTGCCAGCTGGAAGGTTGGAAGTGAACCGCCAAATAATGACTGATAAGTCCAGCTGACACTGGTGGTGACAAAAGTGGCGTCAACATCGATATCAACATCATTTACTGATAGATTGGCAAAGCGGGGTTGGCCGGTGTTTTGTGGATTGCCATAAACAATAAGATTTTTGGCAACTGAAAGGTCGCTTGCAGAGATTTCAACGGCACCGGCTCCATTCAGAGAATGCTCTGATAAGTAACGGGTAGCAGGATGTATGGATTTGGTGAGTTCGTTGTACTGATAAAATAACCTGCCAAACTCGCCACATGTCATCAATAGAAACAACATCACTGTCGTTATGAGCGCGAGTTCAACTACCGCCAGACCATACTGATTTTTAAGAGAGTGCCTGGAGTGCTTCATGTCACCCCCGGTAAAGCATGGAGAATAATTTTATAAGGGCCATGTTCAGCCGATGGTTGGTTGCTGATGCTCCCGTCCTGCATACATTCTTTAATGAATTCTCCGTAAACAGGCTCATTTTTATAGGCCTTTTTCAGCATAAAGAAACAGCCGGTTCCCAGATAAGGAATTGTTGTTCTGCCACCTGATTTGCGGCTACTGTCACAATCGCCAATAACAACTTTGAGTACACGCCTGCCAATCACTCCGCCTGGTGGAGGATTGTTATAATTATGGCTTTTCACCGCCTGTTGGTAGCTTTGCCAGTTAAAGTCGAGATCAACAGATTGTCCATTTTGGCAGGTGTTTTTTTTGTCATCGATTTTAGTCGATGTTTCTGTTGTGACCGCGTCGGGAGGGTATTCATTACGACTACTGCTAAGTGGGCCGGAATATTCGCCAAACCGGGTGTTTAGGCCCTGAATAGATGGCCCGGTAGTATTTCCGGGTTTAGTCAGCAGGCCTGCACTCAGGTCAATGCAGCTTTGTTCATTACCGGCTAAGGCCGCTCTGATGGCATTGGCGCCGCCATTCGTTCCGCTAAGGCTGATTAAGTGGTAGTTGCCTGGCCCAATACATGAAGATTTGTTCTTACTGGTTGCCTTGAGCATTTGTACCATGCCGGGCTTATATCCCCAGAAGCTGGAGCCGTTATTTTGTGCGGGGTTTTCAGCCGTTGAACCACAGACCAGTAATGGAGTGAGATCACACTGGTAGGAAGATAGTGATGTGCTGGGGCCTGCTATTGCAGATGCAGAAACCGGTATGCTATTGGTGCCTAATGCTCTGAGAAACCAACTTTGCAACTGGAGTGAATTGACTGAGACTTTGACATAGCGTGGGTTTGAACCACCTGGCGTAAACGGCTCAAGGCTATCGGAGTATTGGAGTGATAAGTCATTAAACCCCAGTTTGCTTTTTAGCTCAGCGCTTCCGGCCCCATTAATATTCAGATGAAACAATGTTTCAATTGCACTCAGAGATTGCGTTGTGCTACGACTGTCATTAAGGGATTTTGCGCCGGTTAATGCCAGTGCATCCACCAGGTTTTGTAGCCTTGTTTTATTTAGATAAGCATGACCAAAATCAATAGCTAACCCAATAATGCCTAAAATAACAGCCATGCCAGTCGCGAGCATAATGACGGTCATGCCACGATTTTTGCTTGGATAATTGAGTTTAGGGCGGTGGTTTATTTTCATAGTTATCGTTATCGGTCATGATCTGAATATCAATTGCTGTTATTGAAGTTCTTCATGATATTTTCTGCTTCCCAGCCCTCCAGTTGGTTGCCTGCAATAGGGCCATAACCAACCATTGGTCGTTGCTGGATTTCAATCATCCTTGATACGGACCAACCGAAATTATTATCTACAGTTGTCGGTTGATCAGACAAAGGGAGCTGTTTTGCCATATTGCTGCAACCTGTCAGGGCAAACACTGCCGCCAATAAGCCAAGGTGGATAAGCGATTGCCGATAGGATGTTGGTAGATTTTTGGTTTTTTTCATTTTTTTGTCGTTATATTGTCATTATTGTGATGGTGTCTAATCAGTCTGTGTTGATGATATGAGTGGCAGTGCTTCCGGAATTCCGTGTCGTTCTGTGGTTGGGGGGGGAACTTCTGTCAGATGGGGAATTGTAGACTCACCTTCTAATTTACCCTGTAAAAAATATTCCTGATCACTGGGCTCAACAAAATACTGTGTCGGGTTGACATACTCACTGATGTGGCCGGGGTTAGCAAAGTGAGGTGTAACAAAAATCACTAGTTCAGTCTGGCCTTTAATAAATTCCTGGCTACGGAAGAGGACACCAATTACAGGAAGTTTTGCCAAACCGGGAAATTTATTCACTTTTTCCCGAATATTATCACTGATTAAACCTGCAATGCCTAAGGTCTGGCCTTCAGCGAGCTCAACAGTATTCTGAACACTGCGTTTGGTGACTGACGGCACAAATATATTGGATGATGTGTTGTTTTGCTGAACTGTAACGGTGTTGCTGTTACTGAGTTCACTCACTGAAAGATCTAATTTCAGGTTGATGCGATTATTATTCAGTACAACCGGTAGAAATTTAAGTGCTACCCCGTATTCTTTGAAGGCTATACCTACCTTGCCATCACTTTCGGGAATAGGGATGGGGAATTCACCGCCAGAAACAAATTTCGCCTCCTGGCCGGAAAGTGTTGTTAATGTCGGTTCAGAGAGGATTTTGGCTAATCCTTTTTCCTTAGCTATATTAAGTACCGCGTTAAATAATAAATTCTGGTCGAGGAAATTAGTGAAGATGCCTTTATTGGGAATAGCCATTTGGCCATTAAGAACCTGATCCACCGACAGGTTGGAGTCTAAGGTTCCGGCTAGTGACGCCAGTGTGCTACCTCCGCTAACAGCGCCTATTTTGAAGCGGCTGTCCGGCCCAACAAGATTGAAATTTACATCAATATTTTTCAGGAATTGACGTGAAATTTCAGCGACCTGCACTTCCAGCATGACTTGTTGCGAGCCGCTTACTTTCATCAGGTTAATAACACCATTGCCATCCAGCGTTTCAGACCCTTTGGTTTTTTGCAGGCCTCTGCTTTGTGGCAAAAAAGTATGTGCTAAATCGAGTGCGGTCTTGATGACATGGATACCGGACACCTCTCCACTGAGTACTATCGAACCTTGTGAGGAAGAGACCTTGATATTTTCATTGGGTAAAAGGCGATGCAGGTTTTGACGCAGATTTTCCAGATCATGCCGAACTTCGAGATTGATAGAGGTTAATAAGCGATCTGCAGCATCTAATACCAGAATATTTGTGCTACCTAATGCTTTTCCTAAAACATACATCTGGCTGGGATTGATCAGCAGAATATCTGCAATTTCCGGGTTTGCTATCGAGACTTTGCTAATCGGTTGCTGAAACTGTAAGACTCTTGATTTGTATAAAGAAACGGATAGATCCCGGTGGTCATTGGTTGTCAGTTCAAACCAGACCATCTCATTATTGTTTATGTCGGCCATGGCCTGATTACACAAGCCAGAAAGCAGTAAGGCGGCAAAGACATTGCCGGTTATGCGCAATATCCTGTTAATTGCTGTCGGGCAGCATAGATTGACCACCATCAGTAAACCCCTTTTTTATCATTGTTATTTCTTGCTGGGTGATGCCTCTGATCACCGTCACTGTTGAGGTTAACACGGGTTTTTTAGCTGGAATAATATTTGTGACCGGCTGTTGATCATTGATTTTGTGAGTAATTTTTTTACTAACTAGTCGCGTTTTGTGTTTGCGCTTTTTCTTTTTTCGCTGGGGTTTTTTCTTCTTTTTAGCAGGAAGTGCCAGCTCTTTTGTTTTTGCTAACTGCGATTCGGTCTGTTGCACTGGTGGTGTTGGAATTGTTTCAGCAATTTGCTGATCAGAGGAGTCCACCGGGTTACGCAGTGTCAGGTGTATTGAACCTTCCTGAACTGCTTGGAATAATTTTTCAGAGTCAGCAGGGGATACTTCTACAGTTACGGCCTGCACTAAAAGCGGTTTATCTTTACTGGCTTCTGCGGTTTGATCAACAGCCAGTACTTTTATATTACGCAATACAGTACGGGTAATGGAGCGCCGGTCTTCCATGCGTGAGGCCAACACATCAACCCGGTTGCCAGGTAATAGAAAACCTGCAACGCCTATCACATCATTCACCCGAATAGAGACCGCGCGCATATTCTTATTCACTAAAGCGGCCAGGATAGTACCTTCTTCTTTACCAGTTAGGCGTTTGGCTAACAGGATCTCACCCTGAAAAATTTCGCCCTTTGCTATTTTTCCGGTTGCTTCTTCAATGCTGCCAATGGTACCAGGTGGAACAAGCGCTTCCGGTAGGGTTTTCAACATCAGGTTTTCTGTACTCAAAGCCTGTCCATAAGCGATGTCGGTCACGGCAGTGACAACAGAAATTTTCGCGCTATTTTGTTTACCTTCTTCCTTATTTAATTTGTTGTCCATCATGCGGTTAGCAACTGCGGAAGCTGCAAAAGCCATTAGCAACGCAACCAGTATCAACAGAATTAATTTACTTTTTGGCATTATTATTATCCTGGTTGTATTGAAGTGTTTTGATTGTTATTTTTGCAATAGTCAGCGTTTTCTATCGGAAAACTTCCGATGTGTTGTTTACTGAGTTATGGAAACAATATTAGTGTCAGAATTGCCCCGGTTGTTATTGCTGTTGCATAAGGGAAGCTGGTTGCGGCAACAGAGTTATTTGCAGGCTGCTGGTAGTTCATTTTTCCGGTACTGGTATATTCCAACACCATAGTTGTGTAGCGGTTGTAGTATTCGGAAAAGCCCTGTTGCCAAAATAAGATTACTAAACCGTAAACAGCGCCTGCAACTAAACTAAGGCCCGCAGCTATTGGCGTATTTGTTGTAAGGAAGGCTCCAACTGCGGCCATTAACTTTAAGTCTCCTGCTCTCATACCTCCAAGAATATTGAATGGCAAAAAAATCATAAATCCAGCCACAATGCCCGATAATCCGAGCAGGAATCCTGTGAAGCCGGATGCATAAAATTGTATTGTCAGTCCGGAAATCAGAATGCAGAAGACTAATTTGTTTGCAATGCGATGTTTAGTTAGATCGGTATAAAGTGCAAACGCCAGAAATATTGTGAGCGTAATACCTGAAACTAATTCAATACTGAGATTAGACATGGGAATATCACTTCAGCGAGCAAACATGGTTGGGAATATTATTTTAAAGTCTGCTGGCGAAAACCAGCAGACCAGTGCTGAGAAAACTAAATGTTAACCAACAGCGCTAATTATTTCGCCAATTTTTGCGACGATGGCGGTACCAAGGCTGGTAAAAGATGTAACAACAACGGCACCCACCAAGCCACCTGCGATCGCATATTCTACAGTGGTCAAACCTTGTTCATCTTGGTAAATTTCAGTCAGATATTTTTTTAGTTTTTTCATGGCTGTATTCTCTTGTATTGGGGAAAGTTAAACAGAAATCTTATCAAACACTCGTTATTATGGATTTTCTGTTTCTACAAGTGGGGTGGTGCAGCCATCTCTGTGAGATCTGTCACTTTGCGTACTTGTTTCGCAACAAGCTTGCCTTTCTCATAAGGTAATTAAATTATATTTATGTTATATAAGTCAAACTAATTTATTGCATTGGTTAAATTTGGTTCTCTCTCAGCTGTTTTAATAGTCTTTATTGAATGGTCGGCGGTCATTCCAGCAACCTGATTTTCAGTGAAATTTAACTACAGAGCACTTATTATGCCAGCAAGCTTAGCTGCTATAGCAGTGCCGAGGCTGGTAAAAGATGCAACGATCACGGCACCAACCAGGCCACCTGCAACAGCATACTCTACAGTGGTTAGACCTCGTTCATCCCGGTAAATTTCTGACAGGTATTTTTGGAGCTTTTTCATGGCTACAATCCTCTTGTATGAAAGTGGGTATACAGAAACCATATTTTTAGGAATAATTTTCTTGGTTTCTGTGTTACAAGTGGGGTGGTGCAGCCATCTCAGAGAGATCTGACACTTTGCGTATCTGTTTCACAACAGATTTGCCTTTCTCAAGAAATATTAAATTCTATTTATTTGCTATAAGTCAATCTAATTAATGGGGTTTGGCTAAAATTGATGCGCAATTGCTGACTTTTGGGCTAAAGGCGTGTGTTTAATCTACAGGCTTATTATTTTCACCAGGTTGTGGAACCGGGTCAAGGCCGCCTTCATGCCATGGATGGCAACGGCTAATACGTCTGAATCCTAACCAGCTGCCTTTCAAAGCGCCATGTAACTGCAGGGCTTCGAGTGTGTAGTGTGAACAACTGGGATAAAACCGGCAGTTGCTGCCGATTAATGGGCTAATGACTAATTGATAGCCTCTAACCAGCCCAATAAGGATACGTTTCACGATGAATATAATTCTTTTGGATCAATCAGAGGCTCACTATCAATGATGACCTGATCTTGATCGGCTTTATAAAAGAAACAATGGCGCCGACCAGTATGGCAAGCAGCACCCTGCTGATCGACCGCTAACAAAATTGTATCCAGATCACAGTCAAAACGCAGTTCTTGCAGTGTTTGTATCTGACCAGATGATTCACCCTTACGCCAAAAGCTTTGTCGGGAGCGTGACCAATAGCAAACTCTGCCAGTATTGAGCGTTTCTTCAATGGCTGCCCGGTTCATCCAGGCCATCATTAGTGTTTCGCCAGTATCATGTTGCTGAGCAATTGCAGGAATTAGCCCTGCTTCATTATATTTTAGCTGGTCGAGTACTTTGCTGAGACTCTGTACTTGCTTATCATCTATTGTTGCCATTAGATAATCTGTCCCGGAGCTTTACGCTGATAACCTTTTGTTGCCAGCTTTTCCAGGTAGTCAGCCCAGTATTGCTCCTGATTTTCCCCAAGATCATAGAGAAGGTTCCAGTCATAAAGGCCGCTGTCATGATTGTCATCAAATACCAGCTTTACGGCATAATGCCCGACGGGTTCGATAGCTGTTATATTGACGTTTTCTTTGCCGATTTGTAGCACCTCCTGCCCTGGCCCATGGCCACGCACCTCTGCAGAAGGTGAGCTGACACGCAGATACTCGCAACTTAGCGTGTGCACTTTCCCATCTGGCCAGCTGATTGTTAGCTCACGGGATTTCTGGTTTAGTGTCAAATCGGTTGGTGTTGCCATTAGCGCATCCTTTTAAAGCAGGCTTTGTTGGGTGTTAGACGGGGCCTGTATAACAGGCCCGGGCTGATTATAAAATATAGCGGCTCAGGTCTTCATCTTTCACCAGTTCGCCTAATACCTCATCGACGTATGCAGCATCTACTGTTTTCGCTGAATCGCAGTCTGGTGCTTCGAATAATACGGTTTCCAGCAAACGTTCCATAACGGTGTGTAAACGACGTGCACCAATATTTTCAGTACGTTCATTCACATCAAACGCAATTTCAGCAATCCGGCGTACACCTTCCGGTAAAAACTGAAGCGTGACTCCTTCCGTTTGTAACAAACCAACATATTGTTCTGTTAGTGAGGCATTGGGTTCGGTCAGAATGCGTTCAAAGTCATCTGCCGTCAGTGCTTCCATTTCAACGCGTATCGGTAAGCGCCCCTGTAGTTCCGGAATCAAATCAGCAGGTTTAGCCAGATGAAAAGCCCCGGAGGCAATAAATAAAATATGATCGGTTTTTACCATACCGTATTTGGTGTTCACGGTTGAACCCTCAATGAGAGGTAGCAGATCGCGTTGCACGCCCTCTCTGGATACATCAGCACCACTGGTTTGGCCGCTACGCACTACTTTGTCGATCTCATCAAGGAAAACGATACCGTTATTTTCAACAGCATCCAGTGCGCGCTGTTTGAGTTCCTCTTCATTGACCATTTTGTGTGCTTCTTCTTCGGTCAATAATTTCAGGGCATCTTTAATTTTTAGTTTACGCTTGCGTTTCTTCTGGTTGCCCATGCTTTGAAACATGCCCTGCAGCTGGCTAGCCATTTCTTCCATGCCCGGAGGTGTCATAATTTCAACGCCAACATTTGCACCAGATACTTCAATTTCTATTTCTTTATCGTCCAAATCTCCTTCACGCAATTTCTTGCGGAATTTCTGACGGGTTGCATTTGCGACGTTATCCCTTGCAGGTTCTTTTTCATCACCCATTGAGAGCCAGTCGTTAGTCGATGTTTCTTTTTTAGGTGCCGGTAATAAGATGTCCAGCACCCGTTCTTCGGCTGCTTCTTCCGCACGGAATTTAACTTTTTCAACTTCCTGTTCGCGCAGCATTTTTACGGCAACATCAGCCAGATCACGGATAATGGAGTCAACCTCTTTACCCACATAACCGACTTCAGTAAATTTTGTTGCTTCTACTTTGATAAATGGAGCATTGGCCAAACGAGCGAGGCGACGGGCGATTTCTGTTTTACCGACACCGGTAGGCCCGATCATCAGAATATTTTTTGGTGTTACTTCCGGGCGGAGTGTATCGTCGAGTTGTTGCCTTCTCCAACGGTTGCGCAACGCAATAGCCACGGAGCGCTTAGCTTTGTCCTGGCCAATAACATGGTTGTCCAGTTCCTGAACGATTTCGCGCGGTGTCATGGTTGACATATTACTTACAGCTCCTCAATAGTCAGATTGTTATTGCTATAGATACAAATGTCTGCAGCAATACTCAGCCCCTTTTCCACAATTTCGCGGGCAGTCAGTTCAGTGTTTTCCAGTAATGCTCTGGCAGCAGATTGCGCAAAGGCACCGCCAGAACCAATGGCTATCAGATCATGTTCCTGTTCAACTACATCACCATTACCGGTAATTAACAGGGAGGCAGTGTCATCGGCAACAATGAGTAACGCTTCAAGGCGACGTAGCATACGATCAGTACGCCAGTCTTTTGCCAGTTCCACTGCTGCTCTGGTCAGGTTACCATTATGCTGTTGAAGTTTGGCTTCGAAACGCTCAAAGAGTGTAAAGGCATCAGCTGTACCACCGGCAAATCCGGCAAGTACTTTGTCATTATAAAGGCGACGCACTTTGCGGGCATTGCCTTTCATCACTGTATTGCCAAGTGTGACCTGTCCATCGCCACCAACCACGACCTTACCATCCCTGCGTACACTTAGAATGGTTGTTCCTCTGTATTGTTCCAAAACCGGACTCCAGCCAATTCGCAAAACATTTTTATGTGGGTCAGGATTCGTTTTTCAAGCTGCGAAGCGTTGAAATTACGGCTTTATCTGGTTATTTTATCCCAAATGGGGTAGTCTGGTTGTAAGGTTAAAAACATTTACCATCAATGACTTATCTACAACAATAGTTGTTTTTTAACCACATTCATGCTCTTGATCATTGGGAGGTGTTTATGAGTATATTGTTTATTGTGTTGATTGCTGTGGTTTTAATTGCTGCAGTATGTTTCAGCACGCTCCGTTCTCTCCGGTCTGACAATCTTCAGGATTTACCGAAAGAAATTGCGGATGAATTGGATCCATATAATAAGGCTGCAAATTAGACGATTGTTGTGGGTTTGCTGCCATCTGTCTAGTTTGTTGGATAATATTAAGATTGCCTGCAAACTGCAGGCAATCTTAATGATAAGGGTTTCGAAACAAGCTAACTATTGTGCTTTGCCTAACAGCTGATCTTTCAGGTTTGGTTGTACCGGTTTATCTCCGAGCCAAATAGCGTAAAACGCTTTCATAAAATCCGCGCCCTGAATCGTTCCGGCACTTTTACCATTTTTCTGCACAATGACACTTTGTGGTTTATAAATAAAATCGTAGATGTCGCCTTTGTTAATTTTTTCTTTGAAGATTTTGATTAGCTGTTCAATGCGAGGTTGCAAGTTAGCAAGCTGTGCGCCTGCTGATTGTTTGAAACCATCACGTACTGCGCTCTCCATCGTTTCACTGGTTATCATAGCTGAGGTAATTTCCATCCGCAGTGCGAGTGGCATGGTTCCGTTTAGTATAGCGTTAGCATCATTAGAAGGTTTTTGGAGATATAAACCTGCAGTATAAAGATTGAAGAATAATTTTGTCCTGATCCCCTTGCCGTTCAGACTCATGCTGTAGCCTGCAAATTTTTGTTCTGCAGGAAAATTATTTGCGGCAACAGCGGATGTTGGCAAACTCATAATCATAGCCAGCAGCATGCCGACCATACCTCTGTGTATAAAATGCATCACATTTCTCCTCCGGTTGAGATGACTGGCGCTTATCTTACCCTAACACCTCCGGTTAGATAAAAAATGATTCTCACTTTGTCTGTCAAACGCTACCCGCTGTGATTAAATATTTTGATAGTCATCATAAGTCCGTTATTCAATAAGGCGATATGACAAATGCTGGCCTAAACTTGCAGATGTCATGGAATGATTGTTTATAAAAATGCCACTAGGCTGCCGAGGGATATTGGCTATGGAAAAAAGTGATTATGAGGCTTTGTGTGTTGATGCGCGCACATTTGCCCGTCTGAATGAAGAGAACATTCACATATTGCATGCGATCGGGCCGGATATTCGTTCAAAGCTGCCTGAAGTCACAGAAAAGTTTTATCAGCATTTGTTGTCTATTCCCAGAGTGCAGCCTTATCTTGACGGGCGTTTGGAGCAGCTGAGGCTGACTCATGATGCATGGTTGACAGAGCTGTTTAGCGCTCGATTTGATGCTGAATATGCTGAAAAGATATATGCGGTTGGTGATGTCCACGGTAAAGTTCAGCTACCTGCAGAGTTCATGGCGGGTGCTATGAGTATTATCCAGGGATATCTGATTGGTGTGTTAAGAGAAGTATACACTGATCAGCCGGAAACGTTGCTGGAGTCGGTGCTGGCTATTAACGCTGCACTCGGATTCTCATTGTATATCATGCAGGAATCTTATCAGACTTCTGCGGTAGATAATGAACTGGAACGTTTTCTTGCTATCACAGGTATGAGTCGCAATCTGTTTGAGAATTTGGCAAAAGCTTATCGTTGATTTTCCTTGCTAATCTGCAGAATCAACGTTTTCATTTCACGAATTTCCTGTTGCAGTGTGGCAATATCCGGTTCATTGGGGTTCTCTTCTTCGTACAGTTTGGCGCGTTCATCTTCCATCACATTAACTACAATACCGATAATCATGTTCAGGAAGGCAAATGTGGTGAAGAAGATAAAACTCAGATAATAAATCCAGGCAAAGGGCGAGCCATCGGGATGTTCCATGGTTTCATACATTACATCCGTCCAGTCTTCAAAGGTCATCACTCTGAATAATGTCAACATAGCAATACTGACATTGCCCCAGAGCTGTGGATTAATGGTTTCAAAAAGCGTGCTGCCAATGGCGGCATAAATATAAAAAATAATAAACATCAGTAGCATGACATAACCAAGCTGAGGCATGGCTTTGAGTAAAGAGTTCAGCAGAATGCGTAGCTCAGGAATGATGGAGATCATCCGCAGAACGCGGAATATTCTGATCAATCTGCCAAGTACAGCCATTTCGGCATTATTAATTGGAATCAGACTGACGGTAACGATGATTGTGTCAAATATATTCCAGCCGTTTTTAAAGAAGTCAGCTTTGTTTTTCTCCGCAAGGAAACGCACAATAATTTCAACCAGAAAAAACAGGGTAACGCCAAAATCCAGCATTTCCAGCCAGCGTATACCATCATTAGCTGATTCATTGTCCTGGTAGGTGTGTGCACCAATTAGCAGGGCAGACAGGATGATGATTCCGACTACGATTAGTTCAAACAGCTTGTTTGATTTTAGTTTTTCCAGCCTTTGCTGCCAGACTTCCAGCATTCTGTGTTTTCCTCAATAATCAGGAGTTGCAAATATGTAGGTGATGTACATAGATTGCAAGCATCAGTGACGCGTGTTATTGCTTCCGGACGATAGAAGCTATATGGTCTCTGCCAAATCTGATTTTGTGGTGTTTTTTGTAACCCCAGCGGGCACCGGTATCAGTAAAATCGTTTTGGGGATAATCATTCAGCAGAGGACACAGGCATGAAGCAAGGCCAGCTGTATATCGTTTCAGCACCTTCCGGAGCAGGAAAAACATCATTACTCAATGCTCTGCGTGGCCGCCTGAAATATGTCATGGTTTCACTGTCACATACCACACGGGCACCTCGACCCGGCGAGAAGGATGGTTGGCACTATCAGTTTGTTTCAGCTGAAGTTTTTCGGCGTGAAGTTGATAAAGGTAATTTCCTCGAATACGCTGAAGTATTTGGTAATTATTATGGCACTTCCAAACTGGCGGTAGATGAGCTGTTGAATGCCGGTAAGGACGTTATTCTGGAAATAGACTGGCAGGGCGCAAGGCAGGTGCGCGAAAAAAGGAAGGATATTATCAGTATTTTTATTCTTCCGCCCAGTCTTGAAGCGTTGGAAGAACGTTTGCGTAGCCGCAAACAGGATGATGAGGCTACGATTCAGCGTCGAATGCAGGAGGCCCGCAGTGAAATGTCACATTATCCGGAATACGATTATTTGTTATTTAATGATGATTTTGAGGATGCGCTGGATAAGCTGTTTTGCCTGTTCAGCGCAGGGCGTTTACGCACGGATCGTCAAATTCAGCATCATGGCGATTTATTAGGTGAGCTGGTAAATTCTACCGATTAGCCTGCTGCAGCAGGCAGTAGATTACAGAATTCTCACCGAGTATTGCAGTGTGATCTTATTCGATTGACCGGGTTGCAATTTTTCAAGGCGGGTTTTTAACAGTCGCACACTATTGTGATTTTGCTCGATGGTACTATCGACTGGTTCATCATTATGGGCATGGCTATAAGTCTGCATCAGAATGGTGTGTTCAGGGATCTGGGTGGATACCAGGATATTATTGTATTCAATATCTCCAGTGTTTAGGGCTTCAACTTCATAAATGATACAGGTGCCTGGTGTGAAACGCTCATTGGGTTCGGGAATGCCATCACAGTTGGTATCAGGTTTTTGACTGAGCTGTATTTGCACAGCTTCCGGATTACTTTCAGCATAAAGGTTGGCGGTAAACAAACTTAAGCAACTGATTAGCAATAGGCGTGGCCACATAAGAAGACTCCGGCAGGCAAAAGATGAATCTCAGCTTGCCGGGTTTAGCTCGGATCTTTAAGCCAATACCGGATTATCTGTATTGAAACCCGGTTAAAAGTTATTTATCGTTTACGTCGATTGCCTGAGGGTGTTGATTTGCCAGTGGTTTTTTTGCTGAACTTAGCATAGGGGTTGGCTTTCTTGCCTGCTCTCTTATTAGTAGCAGGGCGTTCTTTGTGTGGAGATGCAGGCGTATTGTTTTTTTCCGTATCATACGATAGAGAACCATCATCAAATGTCAGCCCAACAGACTCGTAAAGTTTGCGCGTTGCTTTGGTATCCAGCTCTTCACTATGACCGCCCCGTAAATAACGGGGTAGGGTGATATTGCCGTAACGCACCCGAATCAAGCGGCTGATTTTAACTCCCTGTGACTCCCACAACCGTCTTACTTCGCGATTACGGCCTTCGGCGAGCACAACATGGTACCAGTGGTTTGCACCTTCACCACCTGCATCTTTGATGCGCAGAAACCTGGCCGGGCCATCATCCAACTCCACACCTTTGGTTAGGCGCTGTAACATTTCTCCATTGACCTCTCCCAGGATACGGGAGGCGTATTCCCGTTCGATTTCCTGTGATGGGTGCATCATGCGGTTAGCCAGCTCGCCATCAGTAGTGAATAGTAACAGGCCATCTGTATTTACATCCAGGCGGCCAATCATGACCCAGCGCCCGGAGCTAAGGCGAGGCAGTTTGTCGAATACAGTCGGGCGACCCTCTGGATCTTGTCGGGTACACATCTCACCGGCTTTTTTGTGATAAGCCAGAACTTTGGGTGTTGCCCGCAGACGGGCCTGAAGATTCAGTGCCTTACCGCGCAGGATAACTTTATCCTGAACACTGATTTGCTGTCCGAGTTCAGCTGGTTTGCCGTTGATTTTGATATCGCCCGCCGTAATCCAACGCTCAATTTCCCGCCGTGAACCATAACCAGCACGTGCCAGCAATTTTTGAATCCGCTCTTTCATCACCATCTCAGTTGTAAACCGAATAAGCCGTCTAGTATCGCACAAATAAGCTACCATAGGCGTTTTCATTGATGTCGATAGTTGGGCCATCTATGCCACCAGGTCAAAGAGTTTTAAGAACTGAAGCGGAGCACAGCGACCGCCGGGATTTACAAAACCTGCGTTCTATGCTGCCGTTTTTACTGGCATTCCGGGGGCGGGTGCTATTTGCCCTGGCCTGTCTTGTGCTGGCGAAAGTGGCGAATGTTGGTGTGCCGGTTATTCTGAAAGCCATTGTTGATGGCCTGGAAAATAAGCCGGAACAGGTGTTGGTGTTACCTGTTGCGTTATTGTTTGGCTATGGTGTTTTGCGCTTGTTGAGTTCCCTGTTCAACGAACTGCGTGACGCTGTATTTGGTCGGGTGCGATACCACGCAATGCGCCGTTTATCGACACGGGTGCTGGAGCATTTGCACCAGATGTCGCTGCGTTTCCACCTTGAACGTAAAACCGGTGGCATTAGCCGTGATCTCGAACGTGGTACACGTTCAGTCAGTTCAATCATGAACATTCTAACGTTTAGCATTATCCCGACAGCAGTCGAGTTTTTACTGATTGGTATCATTTTATTAAGTAATTATAACCTGCTATTTACCGTAGTGACGTTTGCCACAGTCGGGCTTTATGTGTTGTTTACATTCAAAATCACCAACTGGCGCATGGAGTATCGCCATCAAATGAACCGGCTGGATTCACAAGCCAATAATCAGGCAATCGATAGCCTGATTAACTATGAAACGGTGAAGTACTTTAATAATGAGGCAATGGAACAGCAGCGTTATGACAAGACATTGGCGGACTGGGAGGAGAATGCGGTTAAAAGCCAAACTTCGATGGCAATGCTGAATTTTGGCCAACAGGCGATCATCGCTTTAGGTGTCATGGCTATTATGTTTCTTGCTGCGAATGGTGTGGTGCAGGGTGAGATGACGATCGGTGATCTGGTGATGGTCAATGCCTTTATGCTGCAGCTGTTTATTCCACTGGGAGTATTGGGCATGGTCTATCGGCAAATTAAGTACACACTGGCTGATATGGACACCGTTTTTCGTTTGCTGGAACAGAAGCCGGAGATTAATGACAATGCTGCTGCAACGGAACTAAAAGTTAGTGAAGGCCAGATCAGGTTCGATTCCGTCGACTTTGCTTATAATGAAGAGCGGCCAATTTTACATGATGTTTCATTTACGGTGGCAGCAGGTTCGACCGTCGCAGTTGTTGGGCACAGCGGTGCAGGGAAGTCGACGTTATCGCGTTTGATTTATCGGTTTTATGATGTCAATGACGGTAAAATTTTGCTGGATGAGCAGGATATTCGTCAGGTTACGCAATCCAGCCTGCGCAGTGCTATCGGTATCGTGCCACAGGATACGGTGCTTTTTAATGAGAGTATTCGTTATAACCTGCAGTACGGTAATCCGTCTGCGACTCAAGCGGAGTTAGAGCGTGCAGCTGATATGGCGCATATTCGTGAATTTATTGAGGCTTTGCCGGAAGGTTGGGATACTGTTGTGGGAGAACGGGGATTGAAGCTGTCAGGTGGTGAAAAGCAGCGAGTCGCCATTGCCCGGGCGATTCTGAAGAACCCGCCTTTTCTTATTTTTGATGAAGCAACTTCATCACTGGATAGTTCAACGGAACAGGCGATTCAGCAAACACTACATGAAGTAGCAGGGCAGCATACCACGTTGATGATTGCTCATCGCTTATCTACGGTTGTCAATGCTGACCAGATTTTGGTAATGGACAATGGCCGGGTGATTGAGCAGGGTACGCATGAGAGTCTGCTGGCTCTTGATGGAGTGTACCGGAATATGTGGGAGCTACAGCAGAAAGATGATGCGGCTGAGTCGCCTTAAAAATTAGCAATTAATGCAAGCGAAAATTTTCTGGAAGACTACACTCTTACTGCAGTCTGCTAAGGAAAGCATATAACTGCAGTTTGATAGAGGATTCAGCAGGGATAGCTACCCTTTGGGTTGCCATGGATGGCCTTTTATTCACGGGGTTGCCGCAATATTGTGCTCTGTGTTATCGATAAGCGCGCAGGGAAAACAAATTACGTGGCTTTGCACTCTCGCTGTTATCTTGCATAGCAAGGGCGGGAGCTTCCTCTTCGTCTTTGGCGTTAATAACTTCAGTGGTTTTGGCTTCCAGCGTGGCCAGCAAATCGCGGGCATTTTCCAACCCTTCCTGTAGGTTTTCACACATTTCATCTGTCAGGCTGACAGTTTTTGTTAAACGATCTACCTGTAAATGGTCAACTTTTTCAAATTGATCCTGAATCCTGCCACTCATCTTCTGACCTTCTTCTTCATACTCTTGCAGCTTGGCTGTGTGCTTACGTGCTTCACTCAGGCTGGTATTTAATTCGGTGCGGGCGACATCCGTTGTTTGGAAAATCTCAGCGAATTGCTCATGAGCCTGTTGTTCGAGCCCCAGAATTTCATCAGAGTATTTTTTGAATAAAGTATCGGACTGTTTATTCTGTTCCTGAATAGTTTGCAATGAGGCTGTTGATTCTCTGAGCATCGTTTCCAGTTGGGTATGGACTTCACCGGAGAGCTGTGCATTTTTCTGCTGTGAGGCCAGATGTTCTTTCTGGTGCTCAAGCAGTTTTTGTGTAAATCCCTGCGCCATTTTCTCTTGTTCACGAAGCCGTATCAGGCCTTCGTCAACCTGGTTTAAACCTTGCTTTAATTTGGTTTGTACCTGTTTAACTGTTTCAGATGTATCACCGAGTTGTTCATCCCAGTAGGTTTGCACATACTGAATACGCTCTCCCAGCTGGGTGGAAATAGACCGCAGTTCATTTTCGGCCTCAATAGCTTTTTCTATAGCGCGTTCAGCTTCTTCAGCACGGGTATGGCTGTTTTGGTTTTCACGATTAATCTGTTCAACACGGGCTTTAAGTTGGCTGCTTAAGTATTCGGTATCTCTGGCTCCGTGCTGAATGGTATTGAGTACCTGCGCAATCATTTGCTGATCTTTTTCTGCTTTGGTGCGGAGCTTTCGAATTTTTAGTGCGTCACGCCGGTCAACCTGTGGCCGTAACAACAATAATGCTCCTAATGCAGCCATCAGCGCAATGGCAATAATTACGACATCAATTAGATTTACCATGATGAGTCCGTGATATGTTTTAATTATTAAATTCAACAGATAAAAACTGTATAAATACAGTTTTATAACCCTCCTTTAACATTAAACTGAATTATGTGAACGCGCGCTGAGTTCCGCTGACAGCGATTGAAAGCTGTTACATGCCTGCCACATTATTGTTCAAATAACCGGATTTACGAACCAAAAGATAGGTTCGATGCAGGCCGGTGACATGGTAAGTCTTTTGTTCTGCATGTTCACCCATGCCCGTATAGATATCAACGCGGCCTGGGCCCTTGATGGCATTTCCCCTGTCTTGTGCAAAGAGCAATCGCCAATCACTGCCAATGCGTTTGCCGAGATGGTCAATGCGTGGAATTTCTGCCAGCAACACCGCACCAAGCGGGATAAAGTTATCGTCAACCGCCAGTGTGTGGCCGGGTATTACGGCTGAGCCGGTTGCCGTTCTTGGATGTCGGTCTGAAATGGAGAAAAAGATATAGCGCGGATTTTTATGCAAGACTTCATCAATTTTGTGAGGATTAGCATGTAACCAGCGGCGAATGTTGGCGTTGCTTAAACCACCCCGCATATACCCTCTGTCACGTAAAACCCTGCTGATTTTTCCATAGGAGTGGTTATTATTTGCGGCGTATCGTAAATAACGCTCGGTGCCGTCAGGGTAACGTGCAATCGCAGATCCCTGAGTCTGGGCAAAAAATAAATTAATTTTGTCGTTAGTCCAGGCTATTTCCAGGCCCTGACCATTCAGGGCACCGTGATCAATTTCCTTACGACTAAATCGTGTACCATTTCGTGGTGGGGCATAAACCGGGAAACGGTAGTATTGATCCGGACTGCGTTTTACCTGAAGCACGGGCGTAAAATAACCCGTATAGTCGGTATTGCTGGCACTTCTGTAAGAGCCTATTTCCCGTAATGAAAACTTCTCTCTGAAAGAACGCGCATCAAAACCCTGTTCCCAGTTCAGTAGTTCGTGTGCGGTTTGCAAAAGAGCTGCATTGGAGATATTGGCCCATTTGCCTGCAACGCGTTGTTTAGGGTTTCGGGTACGAAGAAACTTAACCTGTTCAAGTAACCCCTTACGATTGTAGTGTGATTTTTGAATACAATGGTCAGGTAGATTGAGGGCGTTGAAATGTTGGCAGTTGAGTGCTTTGCGCAGCGTTAAGGCCGGATTTTTTTTGTAGTTTGCAGGCTGTACTCTGACTTTGGGTTGGTACAGGTTCTGTGTGTTATGCCGTGGTGCGGCAAACTGCTGATTGCCGTTGGAATAAGGTTGTAGGGTGGGTGGCATAACATTTCGTTCATTCCACCAGGGCAGGGCCGTATTGTGAATTTCACTGACAGGTTGCAGTTCCGGATATGAATGATAATCAGCGTTAACCGTTGATAGCATTAGTGAGCTTGTGACCAGTATGGTAGCCGCCCGTTTTTTGTTGTCCACAATGACACCCAGCCTATAGTTATTATTTATTAGGGTTTTTCTTAATTATGGCTATATGAATTAAGCTTGTGAAGGGATGAGCGGTAGTAACTGACCAAAGGCCAGTGGTGTTCTGCAAGGGTTGTCAATAAAATTTGCTTATGAAAAATGCATGGGTTAGATTTGCGTAAAAAAGATTTTTAACTAACGGTTAAATGGTTAGTTACTTGGGCACAGAGAGACGGGGTTTTCCCGCCGCGCTTTAAAACAATAATAATCAGGTATCAACATGATATGTCGTACAAAATGGGGCGTACGATTTCTACTCGCTTCCGCACTAACGTTGTTCAGCTCTTCGTCTGCAGCTGAGTTATTTCTTAATGATTCGCCAACACCCGATGCTTTTCGCTCAGTTCTGAGCGGGCCGGCATTGCAGTTGGAAAACCTTAAATTTATTAAAGGAGTCAAGGGACAGTATGGCATTTTTGTTGGTGGTACAGACACTGCCGGTACAGATGCTACATTGGGTATTTCTGATGGAATTTATTTGAGCACCGGGAGTAAGAGCACAATCCTTGGGCCAAATAATAACGATAAATACACATACAATACGCGCATACTGTACGCTGATGATGATCTTACAGCGATTACTGAGAATGCAATTTATGACCCTGTCATTATTGAATTTGACCTGATTCCTGAGGGTGATCAGGTCAACTTTTTGCTGGTTTTTGGGTCTGAGGAATACCCTGAATATGTGTGTAGTAAGTTTAATGATGTTTTTGGCTTGTTTGTCAGTGGGCCGGGAATTGATGGCACACGCAACGCTGCACTAATTCCGGGTTCTGATTACCCAATTGCGGTTAATAATGTGAATAATGGTATTCGCGGGCCGGTAGCAGACGGCACTGCATGTAATCTGAGTAATTCAATTTACTTTGTTGATAATGGTAATGGGGAAGGTTCAGCTGGCACGCAACTGGATGGTTTCACACGTCCAATGACAGCCTCACTGTCAGGCTTGCAGCCCGGAGAGCGATATTTGGTGAAACTGGCTCTCGCTGATGCCGGTGATCAGGCTTACGATTCAGCTGCTTTTTTCAAGTGGCTAACCAGCACCTCTTCTGATCAGGTGGATCTGGAGTTATCGGCGGTACCTTCCACTGCAAAACCGGCAAAAGACGGTTTTCTGGATATTGCCTACACCATTAACAATACCTCAGGGCAAGCGACCAAGCTGGTTGAGGTAGGGATTCAGTTTCCTCAGGGAGTCGTGTTCGTTTCTGACGATGTTTCAGGAGACTTTGATTCCCTTGAGGGTGTTTGGTATGTGGGAGACCTTGGTGCTAACGAGAGTAAAACATTAAATGTACGTATCAGTGTGGGGGATGCGCATAGCTATAAAATTACCAGTGAAGTTCAGTACGCTTTTAACGAGGATTCAGATTCCACACCTTACAATCAGCTGGCAATGCCGGGGGAAGACGATACTGCTATTTTGACTCTGTACCCGGTTAGCAATAATCCACCGATGATTACGCATGCAGCTAGCGCACCAACTGCCAGTGTTTCCTACCCTGAAAATTCTTCTGCACTAATCGTCAATCTTGATGTTGAAGATTTGGATGGTGAAACTGAGGGTGCCGGTTTGAACTGGATGATCGCTGGTGGTGCTGATGCACAGCGTTTTACTCTGGATGCTCAGGGTGGTCTGAGGTTATTAGCTGCGCCGAACTATGAGAATCCAATAGATAGTAATTCAGACAATAATTATGAAGTTAATGTCAAAGTGTGCGATAGCCAGGCTGAGTGTGATGTTCAGGCTATTACGGTTCAGATAACCGATGTGGCTGAGGACGCTGATGGTGATGGTGTGCCGGCTAGTGTAGAAGAAACTATCGGCAGCGATCCTGCGAAGTCAGATACAGATGGTGATGGTATCGATGACAATATAGAAATCGGTGCGGACTACGATAACCCGACAGATACAGATGGTGATGGTATTCCGGATGTTCTGGACGCGGATGATGATGGTGATGGCATTCTGACGAAGGATGAGAATTATAATGCCGGATCACCTGCTGATGATGATACGGATGGTGATGGTATTCCTGATTATCTGGAGCCTGATGATGATGGTGACGGTGTTCTGACCCGCTACGAAAATTATAACGGCGGAACAGTTGCGGATGATGATACCGATAATGATGGCATCCCTGATTACCGTGACGATGACGACGATGGTGATGGTCTGTTGACTAAGGATGAGCAGGCGGATCCTGATAATGATGGAAATCCTGCTGATGCGGTTGATACTGAGGGTGATGGTCTGGTTGATTATCTGGATTTTGATAATGAAAATGTGCCGGGCGCTGATAACGATGGTGATGGTATTACCAATGAAAGGGAGCAGGAGCTTGGCACTGACCCTAATGACAGTGACACTGATAATGATGGTGTCTCTGATAAAGACGAGTTAGATGAAAATGGTAATCCGCTTGATAGCGATAATGATGGTATCCCGAATCACTTTGACCTTGATGATGATAATGACGGTATCTTAAATATCGATGAAAATTACAATGGCGGGCCATTGACGGATGATGATACGGATCTGGATGGTAAGCCTGATTATCTGGATGATGATGATGATAACGACAGTATTCTGACGCGTCTGGAAGATTACAATGGTAATGGCGCTCTGGATGATGATACCGATGGTGACGGTACGCCGGATTACCTGGATACGGATGATGAGGGTGATGGTATCTTTACCTGGCTGGAGAATTATAATTCAGGGCTACCTTTAGATGATGATACGGATGGCGATGGCATCCCGGATTACCTGGATACAGATGACGATGGTGACGGGCTTTTGACCCGCAATGAATCTGCTGATCCGAATGGCAATGGTAATCCTGATGACGGTATTGATACCGATCAGGATGGCAGGAAAAATTATCTGGATGCGGATGATGATGGTGACGGTAAGCTGACCATTACGGAATCTGCGGATCCAAATGGTGATGGTGACCCGGCAGACGCCGTTGATGCTGATCTTGATGAAATTCCGGCATATCTTGATCCGGTATTCACTCCTTATGTGCGGCTAAAGCTTCGCGCTTTATTGCAGGGTGCTTTTGTCTGGTCAACCGGGAAAATGCATACAAAGCTGCGGACAGAGCGTGTATTACCAATGGAGCAACCATATTCAAAGATGGAATTGTTCTTTGGTTACGGTTCGATTGGTAATGCACCTCCCTTTGGCTATGAAGGGGATGAAAAGCTTTCTGAGGCCGTTGCGAATGCACAGGGTGATGATGCTGTGGTCGACTGGCTGGTGGTTGAGGTGCGGGATAGTGCGCGCCCAACCAATGTTCTGGCCTCGACGACTGCTGTCGTTCAGGCGGATGGTGATTTGGTTGTGCCTGAGACTGGTGATGAGGATGTTATTGTGTCCGGAGTAGCGCCCGGTGAACATTATGTCACTATCCGGCACCGTAACCACCTTGGCGTAATGACAGCGACACCAGTAACTTTGAAAGAAGATGTTGCTCTGGAATATGACTTTACCAGTCCGGATTTGGAGGTTTATGGTCATGAAGCCCGAACAAGCTTTGGAGATCATCAGCTGATGTGGGCCGGTGATCTGAATAACAGTATCTCCATCATCAGCGAAGGGCCGGGTAGTGATATGTCCGTTATGTTGGGGGCAGTTCTGGTGGCACCGGCTAATCTTGAGGCAAATGCGAATTACCCGTTAGAAGGCTATTATGCCAGCGATGTAAATATGGATGGTAAGACGGTATACAGTGGCCCAAATAATGACACGAATTTGCTGATTGGTAATGTGTTGCTGCACCCTGATAATGCTGAGTACCATTCTAATTTTGTGATTCAGGGGTCTCTGCCTTAATTCCGGGGGCAGTTATTCAGATACGTGGTTAAGCCGGTTGCACCTGTTCACTGGCTTGACTATAGTAACCCGCTTACAAAAAATATATCTATGCCCGCTATTTGCGGGCATTGTTCGTTGTTCGGGCGGCTGCTAAAGGGCACATCCCACCGGGAAGCTGGATCAAAGCCACCTCATCGCTATATAGCCATTTAATGGAGTTATCATGTCCCAAGCTGATTCAACCCAGAGTGCTGAACTGACACAGCTGTCGCTTAAAGCGTTACAACAGGGTATTCAGTCCGGCCAGTTTTCAGTGATGGAAGTCACTTCAGCCTACCTTGAGCGTATTTCACGCTATGATGAAGGCTTAAAGAGTTATATCACTGTCACGGACGAGCAGGCACGTGCGCAGGCAGAAGCCATAGACAATAAAATCCGCGCTGGTGAATTGAATGGCGCACTGGCCGGTATTCCTTATGCGCTGAAAGACTTATTTTGTACCGATGGTATTCTGACCAGCTGTGCATCAAAAATGCTGGCGAATTTTATTGCGCCTTATGATGCCCATGTCACCACTAAGCTGAAAGAAGCCGGGGGCGTGTTACTGGGTAAGAATAATATGGATGAGTTTGCGATGGGGTCATCGAATGAGAACTCAGCCTTTGCACCCGTACAGAATCCCTGGAATACCGAATATGTTCCGGGCGGTAGTTCCGGTGGGGGCGCAGCCGCAGTTGCAGCACGTTTAGCGCCAATGGTGCTGGGTACAGACACCGGTGGTTCCATTCGTCAGCCTGCTTCCTTCTGTGGTATTACCGGCATCAAACCGACCTATGGCCGGGTATCGCGCTTCGGTATGATTGCCTTTGCCTCCAGTCTGGATCAGTGTGGGCCAATGGCAGTATCAGCGGAAGATTGTGCAATCACCCTGAATGAAATTGCCGGGTTTGATGAGCGCGATTCGACCTGCTCGCAGGTTGATGTTCCGGATTATACGGCTAATCTGAATGATTCGATTGAAGGCCTGAAGATTGGTCTGCCGAAAGAATTTTTCGCGGAGGGTTTAGATCAGCAGGTTGCTTCAGTGATTGAGCGTGCCGTTAAAGAGTTTGAAGCTCGCGGTGCGGTGGTCAAAGAAATCAGTTTGCCGAACAGTCATCTGGCGGTGCCGGTTTATTACGTGGTAGCTCCTGCAGAGTGTTCTTCTAACCTTTCCCGTTTTGACGGTGTGCGGTTTGGCCATCGGTGTGAAAATCCGCAAGATTTAACAGATTTGTATGAGCGTAGTCGTTGGGAAGGCTTTGGCGATGAGGTAAAGCGCCGGATTATGATTGGTACTTACGCGCTATCGGCGGGTTATTACGATGCTTACTATCTCAAGGCACAACAGGTGCGCCGCCTGATTAAACAAGACTTTGTTGAAGCCTTTAATGATGTCGATGTGATTATGGGGCCATCTTTCCCTACAACAGCCTTCAAACTGGGTGAGATGGTGGATGATCAGCTGGCGATGTATCTGGCGGATATCTACACCATTCCGACCAGTCTTGCCGGATTGCCTGGCATGAGTTTCCCGATTGGTTTTGCAGAGAATGGTTTGCCGGTGGGCATGCAGCTGATTGGAAACTATTTTGAAGAGGCGCGAATGTTAAATGTCGCGCATCAGTACCAGCAGGAAACCGATTGGCACCTGAAAATGCCAGCGGCATTCGCATAAGGAGACAGGATATGGAATGGGAAACAGTGATCGGTCTGGAAATTCATGCCCAGTTATCGACCAACAGTAAGATTTTCTCCGGCTCTTCGACGGCGTATGGTGCGGAGCCTAATACACAGGCAAGCCTGGTTGATTTGGGGATGCCGGGCGTATTACCTGTGTTGAATAAGCAGGCGGTAAAGCTGGCGTTGCGATTTGGGCTGGCGATTGATGCCGAAATTGCGCCACAGTCGGTATTTGCGCGTAAAAATTACTTCTATCCTGACCTGCCTAAGGGCTATCAGATTAGCCAGTTTGAGTTGCCGATTGTAGGGCTGGGTTATCTGGATATTGAGTTGGATAACGGCGAGACTAAACGTATCGGTGTGACACGGGCGCATTTGGAAGAAGATGCCGGGAAGTCATTGCATGAAGATTTTGAAACGCAGACTGGAATTGATTTGAATCGTGCGGGTACGCCGCTGCTGGAAATTGTGTCTGAGCCTGATATGCGTTCGGCTAAAGAGGCGGTGGCTTATGTGAAGAAGCTGCATGCACTGGTGCGTTACTTGGGTGTGTGCGATGGCAACATGCAGGAAGGGTCGTTCCGTTGTGACGTGAATGTTTCGGTACGCCATCCCGGTGATGAGTTTGGTACACGTGCTGAGATTAAGAACCTGAACTCATTCCGCTTTATTCAAAGTGCGATTCATTGTGAAGTGGATCGGCAGATCGGAATTATTGAGTCTGGCGGTAAAGTCATTCAGGAAACGCGTTTGTACGATCCGGATAAGGATGAGACGCGCTCAATGCGTGGTAAGGAAGATGCCAATGATTACCGGTATTTCCCTGATCCGGATTTATTGCCAGTGGCGATTTCGGAGTCTGACCTGGAAGAGGCACGTGCCGCTTTGCCTGAGTTGCCGGATGTGCGTAAACAGCGTTTCATTAATGAATTGGGTTTGAATGCTGATCTGGC
>JBMZDK010000017.1:0-26948 GCA_049614265.1 Thiolinea sp. | reverse complement strand
GACTCAGCCTGTGCTGTACCCGATGACAACACCATCGCCAAAGCACACGTACTCACTGCAGTGGCGCAACGTAATTTTTTGGATAAAAACGCCATAATTCCTCCTCGAATCGCCGGACATCCCGACCTATATTCTCAGTGTAACCTACATCACCCCCGCTGCAAAAACTCCAACACCATCGCCGCCGTCCAGGTAAACCGCCCTCCCCCACAAGGCTCACCCGTCAACGGGTCATAATACTCCGCAAAACCATTCTCACGGATCAGCTCAAGACTCCCTTGCAGAATCTTATCCGCCGTCGCCTGATGCCCATGCGCCAGTAAACCATCCATAATCATATAATTCACAATCAGCCAGCTCGGCCCGCGCCAGTAACGTCGCCCATCAAAACGCGGATCGGCCGGATCGTGGCTCGGCACCAGATAAGAACAACGCTCACCAATATCATCAATCCGCTGTGCAATTTGTTGTGCATGTGCGCTATCAATTCCGGCAAACACCGCCAGCAAACCACCACTGGACAAGCTATCGATCAGCTCATCCTTGATCCGATCCTGACACAGGTATTGCTGGTGGGTCTCACTCCACAGCGTATCGAACGCCGCCAACCCTTGAGCTGCCAGTTCACGCTGCCGCGCTGCCAGTTCCGGCATCGCCAGTTCATCTGCCAGCGCAGCTAAATCATTACAGGATCGCAGCAGAATCGCATTAAAGCCCGGATCGACCACCTGAAACGGCGATGCATCGTGCAGCTTCGTATTATCCCAGCCCAATGCGCGGAAATGCTGTACCAGCCAGATGTAACGGTCGTACTGCTCTTTGGTTGGACGATGTTCAGGGTTAGCGTGCTGCGTATCGCGCCGGGTGTACTCCCCTACCCCTTCGGTTGGCACCCGTTCGAATGGTTCATCCCAGTCTATCGAATTATCACGACCGGTTTCCCACGGATGTAATACCGCGACCAGTCCGGTCTGCTGCGGATCACGACAGCGATAAAACCACTCATGCCACGCTGCGACTTTTGGCAGTAAAGCACTGGCCTGTGTACTTGCTAACTCACGATTCTGACAACGCTCATACAATCGCCGTACCGCAAAACCAGCCACCGCAGGCTGTGTAATGCCGGTTGTTGGCGTCTCCCGGCCCACATCCCAGACATCCGGCCCCGGAAAATAACCATCATCCGGCTCATGAAAGATAATATGCGGCACCATGCCATCATCCCACTGATGTGCAAACAGCGTGCTGATTTCTGTCCATGCCCGCGCCTCATCCAAATGTGCCATCCCAAGCGCAGTCAGACAGCTGTCCCAGTTCCATTGAAACGGATACAGCCCCTTAGTCGGGATGGTGTAGTGGCCACGATCATTCTCGCGCAGAATCTCTGCGGCTTGCTTAAATAAATCAGCATTATTCATTTTTTATCCTTGTTAAACGGCCATTCCCGTCCCGGTGTCGAACCAGCGGATATAATCGTCCTGCGGGTTCAGGTGCAGCTGATCGCCTGCTTTCACTGTGGTTCGGCTATCCAACACTGCACGGAATAAATGATTGTCGTCTACCGTACAGGTCACCAAAACGTGTGGGCCCAATGGTTCGACCACACGCACCGTTACGGCAATCCCTTCATTGGCTAATTCCAGATTCTCCGGGCGGATAGCAAATTCCACGTTATCCGTCTGCTTAGTCGGGCCAGCAAAGGTTTCACCGGCGACCTGCCATTGACCGTTACCTAATGATTTCGCTGACAGGAAGTTCATCGGTGGGTTACCAATAAAACTACCCACAAAATGCGTTGCCGGATCATGGTAAACCCTGGTCGGACTTGCAGTCTGCACCATATGTCCCTGATGCATAACCGAAATCCGGTCAGCCAGACTCATCGCCTCAACCTGGTCATGGGTTACATAAATGGTGGTGGTTTTGCTTTCAGCCAGCACACCTTTCAATTCAGCCCGCATCTCCAGCCGCAATAAAGCATCCAGATTAGACAATGGCTCGTCCATCAAAATGACATCCGGCTCCATTGCCAGCGCGCGCGCCACAGCAACCCGCTGACGCTGCCCGCCGGAGAGCTGACCGGAATAGCGCTCCAACAGTGGTTCAATGTGCATTAGCTCAGCATTTCGCTCCACCCGTTCTTTCACGACCTTGTCATCCAGCTTCTGCATACGCAGGCCAAACGCAATGTTTTCGAACACCGTGAGATGCGGGAACACCGCGTAGTTTTGAAACACCATCGCAATCCCGCGTTCACGCGGTGGCAGGTGATCAATACGCTTGCCGCCAATCCAGACTTCGCCCTTCGATGGCGACTCCAACCCGGCAATAATACGCAGCAGCGTGGTTTTTCCACAGCCAGACGCACCGAGTAATACCATAAACTCCTGATCACTGATGTTCAGGTCAATGGAGTGTAAGGCCTGATAAGTGCCGAAGTTCTTGGCAACGTTTTTAATTTCAATATTAGCCATGAATCAGTTCCTTCATCGATTCGCAATCCCCCACATGGCAAACAAATATTTCCTTACCACAAAGATAAAGATCAACGCAGGCAGCACCAGCACAAAACCACCGGCAAATTTAAGGTGCATCGGAGATACATCCAGACTTTGCAATAGAAACGCAGGTAATGTTCGATGCTCGATAGTCAACACCGCAGCCGCAAATACCTCATTCCATGAAATCACAAAGGCAAAGATGGCTGATGCCGCAATACCGGGCAAAATCAGTGGCAGTACGACTTTGCGAAACGCCTGAAAACGACTGCAGCCCAGTGTCCATGCTGCCTCTTCCAGCTCCAGCGGAATACCGGAGAACAGTGAGTAGGTAATCAACACCGCAAACGGCATCGCCAGCATCGTGTGCACCAGCGCCAGACCAAAAATACTGTCATCCAGCCCGGTGCGGATAAACATCACCGCCAGCGGTAAAGCCAGCAGTGGTAAAGGAAAAGCACGTGTCATCAGAATCAATACACGGAACGTTTCCTTACCCCGAAAATCAAAACGTGACAGTGCATAACCCGCCGGTGCACCAATCAAAATGGACAACACCATGGTGACCGAAGCGACCAGCACAGAATTCAGCATTGCATTAGTGATCCCGGAAAAACTGGCAAAGAACGCTAAGCTGCCAAAATCCATTTCCGGTACAAACTGTTTTGGAAACCGGGTCACAGCCTCCGGTGAAGACAGTGTGTTGACAACCAACAAATAGATCGGCAACAACACCCAGGCACACAGCAACAGAACTGACGTCCAGAAAAGCCAGCGACTGGCACGGCTGTATTGCAAGGTATTCATGCTCATATCTGCGCCCCCTTTGGTACACGCAATACGCGTAACAGGAGTAAAGTAAACAGCACTGAGACCGCAAGGATAACCATCGCAATGGCTGCTGCCACTGAACCATCCTGCAAATCAAACTGATAACGGTAAGTTTCGCCCATTAAGACCGGGAAACTGGTGCCGCTGAGCGCTGCAACCACCGCAAACACTTCCAGGGCCAGAATCACCCGTAATATTAGTGCCGTCTGTAAACTGGGGCGTAATAAAGGCAGTGTGACCCGGCGGAAAGTCTGCCAGCGACTGGCGCCAAACACCTCCGCAGCCTCGGCATATTCTTTCGGGATCAACCCCATACCGGCAACCAGAATCACCAGCATAATAGCTGTTGCACGCCAGATTTCCGCCAGCATAATCGCAATAAAAATCACCCAGAGATTTTGATAGCCAAGAAACATCACGGGCTGTTCAATCACACCCAGGCCATGCAGCATCGAATTCAGAAAACCACTCTGCTCAAAGATTGCCAGCCAGATAATTCCCGCCGCCAGATCCGAAATTCCCAACGGAATCGTCCAGATATAGAGGAAAATATCCCGGCCTTTCTTCATACGGTTCACCAGCGTTGCCATAAACAACGCCATCACCAGCTGAATAGGTACTACAGCCAGCGTCAGCCAGATGGTATTCCAGAATGCCGTCGGAAATTTCCAGTGACCAAGCATGGTACCGAAGTGTTCCAGGGTGAAACCGGCCTCATTGCTGAAGGCCTGCCATGCCACTAATAGAAAGGGATATAAGAAAAACAACCCTAAAAACAGGGAAGCGGGGAACAACAATAAATAAGGGAGTTTTTTGGCTTCCATCGCTAATGGCCATAATGGAGTGGTTTGCGAAAAGACAACTCCCCCGCGTTCCCCCGAAGCAACGTTTTGTCTAAACGATGCTTCGGAAGAGCCGGGAGAATTTGCTTTAAAGCTTCTCCTGAAAAATAAAGAGAAGCGATATTCTCAAAGCAAAATATTACTCTACCGGACAAGCACCTTCAGATGGCTTATCTGGTGCCCAGCAAGGTGCACCGGTATCATTCATAATCTTGCGCAGTGCTTCTTTCTGCTCGTCCAGTACAGTCTTAACATCCTGACCATTCAATACGATACGCTCGAAGCTATCAACATAAACCTGGTTGAATTTACCGCCCTGATCACCTAAACCTGCGGGTAACAAGCCGGGATTCGCATCTTCAGAACCTGACATGGCTGCAATTGCTGCGCCCGCCAGACGTACTGCCGGTGGCATATCTTCCGGTAACTCAACATCAACGACCGGGAAGAAGTTAGTTGCTTTCAGTGTCTTCAACTGAGTTTCAGGCTTCAGCATATAAGCCACAACTTTCTTCGCTGCGTCCATATCCGGTGCCGTCTTTGGAATCGCTACACCCGCAATAACCGGCATAAAGCCACGGCCAGTCGGGCCGGCTGGTGCCGGAAAGCCAATGAAGTCATCAGGCTTTTTGTTGAATGCATCAGCCAAACGTGCAGTGTGATCGAATGCGACCCAGACTTCATCAGACAGCAGCTGTTCCTGCATGAATGAGAAGTTAGTTGAACCGGGGTTAGTGTACTTCCACAGCTCCTTGAACTTATCCCAGGCAACCACCGCTTCGTCGGAAGCGAATTTTGTGACAACGGAGTTCGTGAAGGAAGGATACAGGTATCCCTGGAAGAAACGATGCTTCAGGCCTTTCGGGCCTGCCGGGAAGCCAAATTTCGGGCTACCGGTTTTTTCTGCCATTGTCTTCGCCCAGGCAATCAGCTGATCGTAAGTCAACGCATTGATATCAGCTCCTTCCGGCAGGTGCTCCAGCGCTTTCTTATTAGCTGCCATGATGTACGTCGCCTGCATCCAGGGCATGTACTTCTGCTCATCAGTACCCAGCTTACCCAGCTCAGCAAAAGTGCTGTTTACTTTCACATCACCGAGGTCAATTCCGGACAGATCAACCAAATCACCGGGCATTGAGGTAAAATTGCCGTGCAGTGAACCCAACACACCAATAGTGCCTTTACCCGCTTCGATTTCTGCCTGCAGGCGGGTCAGCCAGGGGCCACCATCATTCGCCTGAAAATCGACACCACCTTCAACGCCTGACAAAACCTGCTCACGCATTGCCTGTGATTCTTCCACCGGCTTCGCCTGTGTTGACCAGAACAGCACCTCAGCCTGTGCGCTGGTGCTGAAAGCAAAAGTCATTGCTGCGGCACAAACACCGGCCAGCGCAGAACGTTTTAACTGTTTCAGTTTCATTGATACTTCCTCCTGATTTGATATAACGTTATACCATACTAAAATCAGTGTAAAAACAAGTCAATATATATTACTTTTCAAACCGAAAAACCCATATTAAGATAAACGTTATATCGATTTTTTTTGCTGTATACTCCATTCGTTCATCAATAACCGTCAGATAAATGTAGTGACTAACAGACCAACCATCGCAACCGTATCTGAAAAAGCCGGGGTTTCTGTATCCACGGTCAGTCAGGTATTGCGTGGTTCCGGACGCATCTCGCAACAAACCCGCGACAAGGTATTGCAGGCAGCAAAATCCGTAAACTATGTACGCGACAATCGTGCAGCCGCAATGCGCTCCGGTCAGTTCCGCGAAGTGGGTTTATTGATTCACAATATCGGCAACCCCTTTAATGCTGAAGTGCTGGCAGGTGTCACCAACTTGCTCGAACAGCATGATTATCTGGTGTATGTACTGGATGCACGCGATGATGCTGCTCAGCAACGCCGCTATCTGGAAATGCTGGTCGGCCATGCCCGTGGCGGACTGCTCTGGGTTCCGGCCCAGCACACGGAACAGGATAGCATTGACCTGTTACGCAGCCAGCGCATCCCGACGGTTACCTTCCTGCGTTCTCTGCCGGAGCATGACTTTGATCATGTCAGTATTGAAAACGCAGCCGCTACACGCGAGGCAACCCGTTATCTGCTCAGGCAGGGGCACCGGCACATCGCTTTTATTGGCGGCGAAGATGAAATTGAATCACGGATGCAGCGGATTTCAGGCTACCTCACCGCAATGATGGCGGCTAAACAGGAAACTGTGGTCTGGCCTTGTGAAGACAGCAAGCGAGGGGGCGCGCAAGCATTACCGGAACTGCTGGCGGAACATCCACAAATCACAGCCATCGTTTGCATTGGTGATATGGTCGCCATGGGAGCAAGCCTGGCTTTGAGCCGGATGGGCAGGCAGGCCGGACAGGATATGGCGATTATCGGCTTCGACAACACCGCAGAAGCCGAACTATGGACACCACCACTGTCCACGCTGGCGGTAAATCCGTTTGGTTTAGGGGAACAGCTGGCGCAGACTTTACTGGATCGGATGGAAAAACCGGACAGGCCGGTCAGACATATTCATCTACCGGCGAAACTGACTATCCGTGATACCACGTATGCCCTGCAATAGGCAATCTAGCAAAAGCTCTCAAAGACCGAGAATCCATCACAGCTAACGCAGCAGGAAACCTGAAATGCCAGAAGCTGTTGTACGCCTGCTTACCGCTTAACAATATTTCTCCGGGCCAACCCATTGCCCGACTGAATAACGATCACCGTGTGCCCAGCCAACAGGCAGCACTGATTCTATCGTTGCCATCTCTGCCGTCGTCAACTTCAGGTTTGCCCCCGCACATAGTTCACGAAACCGCGTTGCTGAGCGTGTACCGGGAATCGGAATAATATGTTCATCTTTATGCAGGAGCCAGGCAATCGCCAGCCCTGCAGCCGTTGTTCCCATATCTGCCGCCAACTGCCGGAAATCAGCAGCAGCCTCAACATTACGGGACAGCTCCGGCTCAATGAAACGCGGATTCTCCCGCATCCAGGGCATATCAGCGACCCGCGCTGCCGTATGCGGATCATCGGTCAGTAATGAGCGTCCCACCGGTGAAAAGGCAACGAGTGCCACACCCAGCGCTTTCGTCGCCTGAACTAATCCCATTTCAGGACTACGTACCGACAACGAATACTCTGATTGTACTGCCATCACCGGATGAACCGCCTGGGCACGGTATAAGGAAGTGGGCGCGATTTCTGAATAGCCAAAACCGCCAATTTTCCCTTTCTTCACCAGAGCAGCCAGCGTTTCCGTCACTTCTTCAATTGGTGTATCGGCATCACGACGATGAACATAAAACAAATCCACCCGCTCCACACCCATACGCTGCAGGCTTTTATCCAGTTCACTTTCCAGGTGCTCCGGAGTGTTATCGAAATAGCGGGTGCCATCCGGCTTGCTGGCAATGGCGGCTTTGGTGGCGATGGAAAACATATCCTGCCCCTGAGGCCCCTGTTTTTTCAGGAAGGAACCAATGGATTGCTCGGATACACCCATGCCGTAAACATTCGCGGTATCGATATGAGTAACACCCTCCTCCAAAGCAACGTTGAGAACAGCATGGGATTCCTGCTCACTGACCGGGCCATAGAAATTAGAGAAGGACATAGCTCCAATGCCGAGAGCAGAAATTTGGGGGCCGTTTTTGCCGAGTTGTCGTTGTTGCATGGGGTGCCTCATTATTTATCTGAATTTATTTATCTGAATTTGGATAGTCTTTTACATTCCTGCGGTTTTTATACCGATCAGATTGCCTGCTGTAAACGCTCGTAATTTTCTTCGGTGTAAGGTATGCGTTCATGTGTCTGAGGATGAAATAGCGAGCGCTCAACCGTTGTCAGTCGCCCCAGATACACATGCAACCCACAACAGGGTTCGTCACTGACACAGTTTACGGAGTGAATCGCTTCAACGCCCATCGCCAGCATATCACCCGGTGCCAACACCTGATGCCCGCTATTGATGAGCTTTCCCCCATCGGTGAGCTGATAGAAGTCATTACGTTCCTGCCCCAGATACACTCCGATAAACGCCGGAATACGGTGCTCATGTGGCGGAACTGCAATACCGGGAATAAAACGGACATGCCAGACAGACAAGCTGTCATCCTCATACAAGACAGTGTCATTTTCAGAGTAATCAGGCAATGCAGCCGCCAACTTTTCCGGATCAGCTATCATAGCGCGGAGGATGTTTTGCACCTGCTGCTTTGCGTCAGGTTGCGTTGCCACAGCACGCAAATCAGCAATAAATTTATCAATGGAAACGGTCATAGGTACGATCTCAGTTATTTTCCGGGGAAGAAACATCTATCATAACGCCTTCCGGCGATTGAAGAAGCATGCGCTTCTGGCCATAAGGCATCAATTCAGGTGCTTGCCTGATTGCAATTCCTGACTCCTGTGCCCTGGTAAAAACTGTGTGTACATCATCCACCACAATGGTCAGGTACATACCACCGGCTTCCACCGCCACACCTTCCGGCACAATATCATGCGTTTTCGCAATCAAACCAATTTCCAAACCTGTGCCCGGAGCCTGTAGTTGTACAAACCAGTCACTATCGTAGGCAAGAGTGAATTCAAAGAGTGAGGTATAGAATGCTTTGGAAGCGGCCAAATCTGCTGAGCAGATATTGGTGAGGAGTCGGTTAATTTGCATGATTCTCTTCCTGTTCTGCCTGCGAATATAAACCCTGGCCACATCAGATTTAGCTTTCCGGTTAAACAAAGCCATTCGCTTAGCGCCTGAAGGGCAGGGAAATGCTAAAATAATACATTTACGACCACACCGGTAGTGAGCAAATACACCATGCAACCCGAAGCACTCTTTTCTCTGTTCAGCACCCTGGCGATGATTGGCTGGGTCATACTGATTTTTCTTCCCCGCCGCTGGTCATGGCTAAATCAGTTTCCGGCGCTATGGATTCCGCTGTTTCTCTCGCTGGGTTACAGCTTGTTAATTGGCCTGTATTTCTTTCAGGCTGAAGGTGGGTTTGACACTCTGGCAAATGTCCAGCAGTTATTCACCGCCCCCATGGCAGCACTCGCTGGTTGGGTACACTACCTCGCCTTTGATCTGCTGATTGGCAGCCGGATTGCACACAAGGCAGATGAGCTTCATGTATCACGCCTGATTCAGGTACCAATCCTGCTGGCAACCTTCATGTTTGGGCCGCTGGGTTATCTGCTGTTTATCCTTCTGGAAAGCGGCAGTTTATTCGGTCTTAAAATTATCAAAGACAATAAAGGGGCTTCAGCATGACAACGGGTACACCGATAGCGCTAAACCGTTCGGCTTATCTGGACGCCGGAAATGATCAGTTCAACCTCTGGTGGCAGCTCAGTTTTTTCCTGCTTGGGCTGTTTGCAATTACCGGGCTGCTTTGGTGGATAGATCCGCGCCAGCTTGATGGCGTTTCAGTCTGGACCAAACCGCTGAAATTTGAACTATCGCTGATTGTATACGCCATTACGATGACGTTACTCGCCAGCCTGCTGCCAACAATCATTCGTAATAAAAAGACCTGGAAATGGGCAACACGCTTTGCCGTCAGCGCGGCTATCTTTGAGATTGTCTATATCCTGATTCAGGCTGCCCGTGGCCGTGCTTCCCACTACAATGAATCAACGCCGGTTGAATACATGATGTATGCGCTGATGGGGGTTGGTGCCGTCACTCTGGTGACGGTTAGCTGCTATCTCGGCTGGTTATTATACCGTAGCCACCACAATGATGAGCCTCGTGTGCTGAAACTGGCTGCTGCCTGGGGACTAATAACCGGGTCAGTGTTAACTCTGATTACAGCAGGCGTAATGTCTAACTTACCCAGCCATTTTGCCGGCACACCGGATGTTAACGCCTGGTTCGTGCCTATCATGGGTTGGTCAGCAAGCGGCGGTGACCTGCGCATCCCTCATTTTTTTGCGACGCACCTGATGCAATTTTTACCGCTCTATGGTTTATGGTTACAGCGTAAATCAGTGAGTCTGAACAAGGCCCGACCGGGAATTATGTTCTTCGCTGTCATTTATTCAGCAGTGGTATTAGCCTGGTTTGCCGCCGCTTTCCTTTGGTGAAAATTGACAGTTACAGCGGACAACCAACCGACATTGCCTTGACAAACAAACCTTTATTCGCAAGGCTGATGACATTCATTCAGAGGAATCCGCTATGAGCATTCAACGTACGCTGATCTTAGGCCTCCTGTTCACTAGCATGCTGTTTAGTATCAGCCATGTTATGGCTGAACCGGTACGCTTCAAACCGATCAGGGCAAAATTCATCGCCGCACTGGGTGATCCGGAAGCTTCCTCCGGCATCGGCGCAGAAACCTGGGGAATCTGGCATACTGATCCCGGCCCTCGCGGTGTCTGGCTACGCATGTTTCCAATGCTGAAAGCCAGCGGTGGCTATGCACCAACAGGCTGGAAATTTGATAAAACCGGCTGGTGGCTGGACGAAAATGGCCTGATAATGGAACAGCCCAGTTTCCCGCTTGATCCCGGTAAATACCTGGTAACAGGTGAACGTGAACTCATCACCATGCTCACTGTGCATGAAAAAGATGCGGAAGGAAAACAAAAATGGGAACTGGAACAGGGTGCGCTGAAAGACGTCACTCACCTGCCCTGCCGCAGCGCTTTATACACCCCTGCCGACGGTGAGGACAGTTGCTCCCCCGCCGCAGCCCCGTTACCTGCCTTTAAAATACAGCCCGGGCATCCAATGCCGGAGATAGAGGGCTGCAATAAACAGGATTATGCCGTATTGATTGTGATCGGCCTGCCTATTGAAGAGGATACAGAAGCCGCTACGAACTGATGGCTACTGCCGGTGGTGATCAGGAAAACGACGCCACCGGAGCACCAAACTGTGCTTCATCCGGCACAACGCCCAGCCCCGGCCCGTCAGGCAGTCTGATATGGCCACCCTCAATACGAATGCCGTTGGCTTCGTCATAATGACCTTCAATATACGGTTGTGCCAGCCAGACACCCTCTAACAGGTGTGGCTGCACGGTTGCGCCAATATGCGTACAGGCCGCTGCGATAATATCACCGCCCCAGGCATCATCACAGGTATGCGGCATCGATCGTGCCTCACAAATATCGCGGAAAGTCGCCATTGCATGCAAGCCGCCAATCCGTGTGACCTTCATTCCAAAACCGTCACACAAACCATCACCTACCGCACGAATCACCGTATTCAGATCCACACTATTCTCATCGATATACACAGCATGATTGAGCTGGTAACGAATCGCAGCGATTTCCTCTAACGTGTTACAGGGTTGCTCCATAATAAACGGGATATGCTGGCACTCACGGCTCACCCGCAATGTATCCCGTGTCGTCCAGCCACGATTTCCATCTACCGCCAGCCGCATTTTCCGGCCCACGGTCTCCCACACTTTATGAATCACTTCAATATCGATATCTACCGGACGTCCACCCACTTTAATTTGCATTCGTGGGTAACCCTCCGCCAGCTTATCTGCAGCAATGCGGGCAATCTCATCCGGACTTCCTACCCCGCTGGCATAATACGATGGCACCTGTTCCACAGTGGCTCCACCCAGTAAATCTGCCACCCGCATGCCGGTAGCTTTGCCCAGTAAGTCATAAGCCGCAATATCCAGAGCCGCTTTGGCGTAACGATGCCCATTTAGCAGGCTATCCATTTTACGCCGCAAAGCCAGCGGATTTAGCTCAGCACCCAGTAATCCCGGTGCCATTTCCGTCAGCGCCGCCCGAGCACCGCTGGCATAACTTTCTGCGTAAGTAGGGCCAACCGGGCACGTTTCCCCCCAACCTACCAAACCATTGTCGGCAACCACTTTAATCAGTGTCGTATCCAGCGCCCAGACTCTGGCATTTGCCATCGTATAAGGGCCGTTTTTCACTGGCAGAGCATGTTGATAAAGATGAATTTCACGGATAACCATAGCTGGAGTCCTGATGAGTCAGTTAATGTATACAATGTGTATACATATAATCGGCTACCGGAATACTGTCAAATAGAAAATATCAGTCCAGGCAAATTCGCACCCGCCGATTCTGTTTGCCCTTCTTCTCAATTTTTTTCACCCGTACCGCACCAATCTCACCGGTGCGTTTTAAATGCGTACCGCCACAAGGCTGCAAATCCACTTCCGGAATGTCAATCAGTCTTACCTGACCTGACCCACGTGGTGGTTGTACTGACATAGTTTTCACCAACTCGGGGTTCGCATCCAGCTCAGCATCAGTAATCCAGCGCTCACTCAATGGTGTATCTGCTGCGACCAGCGCCTGTAGTTTCTGTGTCAGCTCTTCTTTATCCAGCACCGACTCCGGTATATCAAAGTCCAGCCGCCCGTCACCATTGCCAATCGAACCACCGGTCACCGGATAAGGCAGCACTGCGGATAACAGGTGCAGCGCGGTGTGAATCTTCATTCGTGGATAACGCACTTCCCAGTCGATAGTCATACTGATTTCATCACCTACTTCAGGCAGAGTACTGTCTGGTACAGGGACATGCGCAATCTGTTCATGTGAGCGATCTGTCCACTGCGTCGTAGTGATGTTAATTTCTGAGCCATCGGCTAGCGTAAACGTCCCCTGATCACCCGGCTGGCCACCACCCGTTGGATAGAACAGGGTTTGGTTAAGTACAATATGGCCCTGTTCGGTTATATCAGTGACCACTGCCGTTGCAGTTTGTTGGTATGCATTATCACGGAATAATAATTTTGTCATTTCGCTCTCCTCACTCTGAATCCACACAGTGTAGCCGCTTTGCCATAGCTGAAAAACCCGCCATGCACAATCATCCCAACAGGCTTTCCCGTACTTTGAGTCTGCCGATACGACGCGCCGGATAAATTCCCGCCAATAACGCCGCAACCAGCGCTAATAACACGGCCTGTAACGGTACCCAGGCAAAAAAGTAAGTCTGCATTGTCCAGCCAAACGAGCGGCGGTTAATAATATCAATCAGAATATCCGCCATCATCCAGCCCAGTGGTAATGCCAGCAAACCGGCCAGCGTGCCAATGAGTGCAGTTTGCCCCAGCACCAGATGACGCAACTGCCCCGGTGTAAAACCGGTAGCACGTAAAATACCAAACTCACGCCCCCGCTCCAGAAACAGAGCCATCAGCGCACTAAACACACCAACAAACGCCACAATAATGACTAATAGCCGCAACACATGGGTAATCGCAAATGTGCGGTCAAAAATTGCCAGCGAGAATTCACGAATCTCCTGATTAGAACGAATGCGTAACGGCTGGCCCGTCACCTGTAATTCAGCCGCCAGCTTCTCAATCTCCTGCTGCACTATCGCCAGCTGTTGGCTGTCCTTCAGTTTCACACCAATGGAAGAACGGCTGCGATCTGCCCAGTGTGCTTCATACAGAACACGCGGCATACTCACCATGCCCTGTGTCGCGCTGTAATCACGAAACACGCCCAGAATCGGCACGTCAATGACTCCGGATAATTCCGTCACCATCTGCACCGTATCACCCGTGTTTTTATCACGATGATACGCAAACGGCTCAGAGACCAACAAACCGGCGCCGCGCTGATACTGAGGCCAGATTTCTGCCATATCACCAGACAACAACTCAAAACCTTTCTCACTATGTGGCCCGGTTTCCAGCACCAATGCCGATGTGCCCCGGCCATCCAACATCAGTAAAGCCGTACGCCCGGAACTAACCGATGCCACAGCAGGTAAAGCCCGTAAACGCGGCATCCAGTCCGGGTGTAGTTCGCCCCCGGCATCCGAACTGCCGACCGGTGTCGCGGCTATATATAAATCACTGGATAAGGTCATTTCCAGCCAGTCCGCCACGCTATTGCGAAACGATCCCACCATAATACTCACGCCCACCGTCGCCGACACGGCCACTGTCAGTGCAATAATCGCCAGTCCGGTACGGCTCAGACTCGCCTGCACCCCGCGCAGTATCATCCGCCATAATAATGATGTCCCGGCAAACCACCTTCCGGCTGTCAGCCACTGTAATCCACCCAAAAATGCGCGCAGCACCAAGGGTACACACAGGCTATACCCCAGAATCAGCATAAACAACGCCACAAACCCCAATATCAGACTGCGTGCAGAAAGGCTCAGCACCAGAGTGCTTAACAGCATTAATACAACACCGCCAACCGCCAGACCCAACCCAATACGCTGACTACCCTGTTCTAAAGACGAGCGCCGCTGCACCAGAACCGGCTGTACACGAGCCGCTTCCAGTGCCGGAGCCAGCGTAGCAATCAATACAGCAAGCAGGGTAATACCAATACCTTTCAACAATATCCATGGTGATACCAACAGCTGACTGGCGCTCATATTGACAAATAAATCACTAATCGTTTGTGTTACCAACCCGAGCAAGGCCTGCGCCAGCACGACACCCATAACTGCACCTAACACACTACCCACCAGCCCTAACAGCAGGGTTTCCAACAGCATGTGGCGAAACAACTGGCCCCCGGTCACCCCAACCATGCGCGCAGTGGCAAAGGTTTGCCGACGCTGTAATACAGAAAATGTCATGGTGTTGTAAACCAGAAACGCTCCTACCAGCATGGCAAGCAGGCTCATCGCTAACAAATTAGTGCTGAACGCCTGTGTCATTTGACTAAAGACCTGCTGCCTGTTCTGCAGGGATGCCAGCCTCAACGTTGGCGGCAGGCGTTTCTCCAGCACTTCAGCCTGTTGCGGGCTTAGATTGAGCTGGATTCGGGTCAGACCACTCTGCTTGCGTGCCCCCGAATATTTTAGCCCGCCCACACTGGAAATATCCCCCAGTATTAGATCTCCGCTCGCCGCCAGATCCGCCAGTGCCACTACCTTTAACCCGACAGGCTGCCCCTCATACAACATCGGTAGCACCGAACCGACCTGAACCTCCAACCGCTCAGCCAGTTTTTCCGGCACCACCACCGTCCCCGGTTCAGTCAGCAGGCGACTCAGCACTTCCGCTGAAAAATCTAAAGCATCGTCTTCCTGTGCTGGTAATGCAAACGGATCAATCCCCAACAGCCGGTACTGCACCCCTTCTTTTTCCAGACTGACTTCCAACTGTGGTGCACTATCGCGGTAACCCCAATCAATCCGCAGCTGACGATAGAAATCACCCGGAACCAAACCTTTATGTGCAATGATCTCATGAGTCATCGACCCGGATAGCGTATCAACTGAACGTTGAAAAGACCGGCCTGCACTTTGATTAGCCAGATCAACAGCAATAATTACTGCTGTACCCAGAGCAATACTGAGCAGGGTTAACCACAACTGCCATGGGTGACGGGTGAAGAAACGCCAGCTGGCACGCAGTAATAATGGCGTGGCATATAAACGACTCACCATACCAGGTCTTGCCCTGCGTTCTGCAACACGCCTTCACGCAGCAACAAAACCCGATCCGCCCGTTCTGCCACCGCCCTGCTGTGTGTTACCACCAGCAACGTCTGCTCAGACTCCCGTGTCAGCTCAAATAACAAATCAAGCACCAATGCACCGGTATTCGCATCCAGATTTCCTGTCGGTTCATCCGCTAACACCAGCGCAGGCTGATGAATCAAGGCACGCGCAATGGCTACCCGCTGCTGCTCACCGCCTGACAGCTGATCCGGAAAGGCATTATTCCGCCCGGATAACTGCACCGCGCTCAGCCAATATTGCAGTCTCTCTTGTTGCTTTTCCTGTGTGACGCCCAGCAACTCCAGCGGCAGCAGAATATTCTCCGCCACCGTCAGTGTTGGAATCAAATTAAACTGCTGATAGATAAACCCGATATTCTGCCGCCGGAATACCGTGAGTTCCGGCTCCTGTAGCTGAGTCAGTTCAGTTTGCGCAATGCTCACTTCACCACGCACCGGCGCATCAATTCCACCCAATAAATTAAGCAAAGTTGATTTACCGGAACCACTGCTGCCAACCAGCGCCACCCGTTCACCTTTGCTCACAGCAAAACTAATATCCTGTAATACGGTATGCTGTAGTCCGGCTTCGGGATAGGAATAATGAAGATGTTCTGCACTTAACAAAGGAATTTCCTGTAAATTTATGGTCATAAATATTAACAGGAAGATAAGCTTTCTTAATCACAAATACGAGGGACACTATGAATAATAAGCTAATCCACCAAACTGGCCTGACTGTTGCCGGACTCTTACTCACAGCCACTGCAGCACAGGCAGACCAGTGTCAGTTAATTCCGGTAGAACAAGCGGCAAAAGCACTGAACCACCTGAAACCTGGCAGTGAATTCGTTAATTTCTGCGAGCCTTGTGGCAACAAAGACTTCTACACGCAACCGGTGCAAAAAGTAAAAAGCATGCAGGTCAGTCAGGATGAAGTGAGTGGGGTAACCTACTGGGAAATCAGCCTGAATGGCAAAGGCATTGATTTAGCTTACACCTTTCTGCGCACCGCTGACGGTTCTTATCTGAACATGTCCAAATTGGCAGACTGCCCATCACAAAGTGTTTCTGCAGGATTCGCTGCACCGGAAGGATAAAAGGATAACCGGTCACCATGTCCATCAGTCAGGATTTATTCGAACATGGCTCGCAGATGCTGCGGGCCTTCCCGCAGCTCAACGTTAGCGGCCTGGTGTTACCCACACCCGGAGACAAGGGTTTCTGCGACGAATTCGGTTTCATCATGCTTAACAGCGGTGCTATCGGGCCGTTTTATGTCAGTCTGGACAACACTCTGCTGACATTATGGCAACGCTTCCCTACTCCAGAGACAATGCATGTGCCACTGGAAGAACTACTGACTTACCTTACTACGGATAGCTTACCGGAACGTGCGCTGGGGATTGGGGCATATAACGCCCTGAGCCGACATGTCATGAATGAGTCGGGGTATCAGCCAGCTAAACGCAGGAATAAAACCGATACCCAACAGGAAAGTGGCGCGGTTGGTATGGTGGGTTATTTCGGCCCGCTGATTGAACGACTCATTGCACAAAAAAGACCGGTGATTGTGCTCGAAAAACTGGCTGCACGGGTTAAACCGCATCCATTAGTCAGGCATGTTACCCGACCTGATGATCTGGCAGACTGCGAACAGGTGCTGTGCACGGCTTCCACGCTGGTAAATGGCACACTGGATGAGATTCTGGCAGCCTGTCACGATGTGCCGCATTTTAGCCTGGTTGGCCCCAGCGCGAGCGGCCTGCCTGACGCCTGTTTTGCCCATGGTGTAGATAGTATCGGCGCAATTCAGTTTACAGATCAGGCACTGGTAAAGAAAACCCTGAACGCCGGTGAATCATGGGGCAAGGCAGGAGAAAAATATGAGATTAACCGTAACGAGTATCCGGGCATCAGTCAGTTGCTGGCTCAGGCATCCGCCACAGCATCAAGATCATAGCTAATCACCACACCTTTCATGCGCAGTGCAACCAGTAACGGCTTAGCTAAACGCTCCGGCAATTCTAACCGATAACCACCAAACCAGTAATTATGCTGATCCAGATACAGCGTTTCCGGCTCACATTGTCTGCGCCATGGCTCTTTATCCAGTGTCCGCAGCAAACTCATCACCGGCGTCTGGTCAAGGTCAGAAAAATACAAAAGCCGTTGCTCACGCTTGTAAAATACATGATTCACACCCAGATAATAGAAAATTGATTTTTCTGTGGTCGCTGCGGGCAAGTCATGCCGCTTACAGGGAACATTAATGTGGTTACGTTGAGTAATCATACGCATGAGGCTTTTGTTAGTGCGGGAATCTTAGCTCAGAGTACCTGCTTCCAGGCACCTGTTAACCGCTTACTCCCTGTACTGTCATTTGTCCGGGTAATGAAGTTCAATGTAGCACTCTGAGTACACCACAGCGACCCGTAACATAAATTAATTTGCTAAAATCACCCGACTCTCCCGACAGGAAACAAAGAATATGTGCGGAATCTGTGGCGAATTACGGCTTGATGGTGAGCTGCCTGAGTTACAAAACCTGAATGCCATGATGGCGAAACTGGAAAAACGCGGCCCGGATCACGCCGGAAGTTTTTCCGATGGCCCGCTCGCATTTGGGCATCGCCGCCTGTCTATCATTGACCTGTCACACAAATCCAGTCAGCCGATGGTTGATGCTGAGTCCGGTCTGGCAATTGTGTTTAACGGCACGATTTACAATCACCCGCAGCTACGCGAGCAGCTGAAGGCCAAAGGCCACCATTTCTTTTCTAATGGCGATACTGAAGTCATTTTGAAGGCTTATGCTGAATGGGGTGAGGAAGCACCTAAACACCTGCTGGGAATGTTTGCCTTTGCTGTCTGGGATATGCAGAAAAAAACCCTGTTTCTCGCGCGTGACCGTATGGGTATTAAACCACTGTATTACAGCGCTAACAGCAAAGGCTTACGCTTCGCTTCCAATACCCAGGCATTACTCAGCACACCAAATATCGATACTTCACTCGATCCGCTAGCCATCCATAATCTATTCTCGCTGCATGCTGTCGTTCCCGCACCGCGCACCGTATTTAATGGCATCCGTAAAATGCCACCGGCACACTCACTGACGATTCATGCTGATGGACGCCAAACGCTGAAACGCTACTGGAATCTGGTAGCGAAACGCCCGGCAGAAGCCCGTACCGAACAGGAATGGATCGATGCCATTCATGACAGCCTGAAAACTGCCGTTAAACGCCGCAATGAAATCGCCGATGTTCCGGTCGGTGTGTTGTTATCCGGTGGTTTGGATTCCAGTTTGCTGGTTGGCCTGCTGGCAGAAATTGGTATTGATGATATCCGGACTTTCACCATCGGCTTTGATGATCAACCTGAAGAAAAAGGCAGCGAATACGAATATTCGGACGCAGTGGTTGAACGCTTCGGGCTGGGCAACAGCCACCAGAAATTCCATATCCCGAATGAACAGACGTTGTCACGGCTGCCGGAAGCCGTGTGCAATATGGCAGAACCCATGTTTGGCCAGGATGCCATCGGTTTTTACCTGCTATCAGAGCGTGTTTCACAGCACGTGAAAGTGGTGCAGTCCGGCCAGGGTGCTGACGAAGTGTTTGGTGGTTATTTCTGGTACCCGCAGGCACAGGCCGACACCCACCCGGATATTCTGCAACGCCTCGCCCCCTATTACTTTGACCGTGACCACAGCGAAATGGCAGAGATGTTACAACCTGCTTTCCATACGCATGACTACACCGGCGAACTGGTGCGTGACCTACTCACCACCGAATATGCTGATGAAACGCTGGATGCCGTTTTGCGGGCTGATGTGACCACGTTTATTGTCGATGATCCGGTGAAGCGGGTGGATAATATGACGATGGCACATGGTCTTGAAGCACGGGTACCGTTTCTGGATCATGAACTGGTGGAACTGGCCGCACAAATGCCGACTGAATTAAAACTGCGTGATGGCGGTAAGTTCGTGTTGAAGCAGATTGCACGTGGACTGATCCCGGACAGTGTCATTGACCGGCCTAAGGGCTACTTCCCGGTTCCGGCGCTAAAATTTGTGCGCGGGGAATTTCTGGAAATGATGCGTGCGTTACTGGATTCACAGGCCTGTCGGGAGCGGGGACTGTTTGAGCGGGCCTATATAGATAAGGTCATTGCAAACCCGGAAGCGCATCTGACCCGGATTCAGGGCAGCAAGTTATGGCATATGGCTTTGCTGGAGATGTGGCTGCAGGGTGTTAATTAACGGAAATCAATCCTCATCAACCCCAAAAATGAAGCCAAGGTCAATCGGGTGTCCCTCAAAAGGAGGGATACTCAGCTGATCACAAGATACATCAGGGCTGTATTCCATAGAAAACGCCACCCGATAGTGCTCATTTTCCAATGCATAAACAATCAGCGTTTTATCTTCAGGAGAAATCAGCCAGTAATACGGCACCTTGTTCGCTTGCAGACGCAGTAAATGCGTAATGGTGTCTTTGCGTTCATGACCCGGAGAGGTGATTTCACAAACCCAGTCCGGTAGCACATCCATAATTCCGGTTGGACGTTTAGACACACGTTCTTTACGCCAACCGGCCAGATCATGCACAGGACAATGGTGCTCGTTATAGCGCACGCTGATTTCTGTCATGATCCACCAGCCACCGGAACCGCTTCTACGTGATAAAGGGAAAAACTGGCCGGACAAATCGGACTGCGTCAGAGCATGCTCAGAACGCGCCATTGGACGCTTAACAATTTCACCGTCAATTAATTCGATTCGCTGCTGACCATCGTTAGCATCCTGTAAATCCACCACAGTTTGTAGCTTTTGCGCTTCCATAGATCACCTGACCACTCACAGAATTGCGGCAACATCTCCGCTTACAAATAGTCTACCATGAAGCGTTTTCTGATGATTGATTTACCTATCGGGCATCAACATCACCGCTAACACATCACCCGCAGCATGCAAATCACTGTTAATAATAAATAAAACGAATACAACGACGATACCGTAGAAACTACGGCGTAATTTATAGGCTTCCATGCATCTATACCAAATACGCATGCAAAAATTATCAGACGTATATCGCCAAATCCTTTGGCTTTGCTGAACAGCGGGGCTGAAAACTTCTGGCATGCTGCTTAATGACTGCCCGTGAAAGCACTTATTCTTGTTCGCTGAGGAATCGGCTTTCCGGGCTGTTGCTTAAAATTTTTATATATTTTTAAGCCTAGTCTGCCTGATCCCCGGTGTACGGTGAGTTAGAACTAACGGTATGTTTTCAGAGACAAACGGCAAGCAGCTGCTATTCACGCTCAGCACTCACACAGCTGCATATTCAACTGTGCGAGTGATGCATAATCACCTGTTTATTATCTGTATTATCAAAACATCAGCACCACCAAACCGCGATCCGGCACCACATCCACCAGCGCATAAGACGCACCGTTATGCTGCACGATAGACGATGTTAAGCCTGACCCGGCCTGCGTCGCATTCACCGAACCAGCCCAGCCATCCGGCAAGCGCACTTTGACGGTTAATGGCTCGTCAAACCAGTCATCATTCATCTCATCTTTCAATTCAAAGCGCACGCTATTCGCCGTGGTTTGTACACCGGAAAACGCCGCCGAAGCATATTCCTGAGCGTATTTCGCAATCTCAGTAAATGTTCCGGCCCACACATCTGCTTCCTTTGCCTTTACATGCGCCAATACATCACGCACTGCATTTTTCTGCGTGTCGTTGTACAGGCCATGGTAATGCGCTGAATACCAGGTTCGGTAATTCGCACTGCCGGCATCGAACACCGAATCAAAGTAAGACCACGGACGGCTGGCATCAAAGAAATTACGTGCCGCACTCACTGAGGGCACTTTCAGGAAATCAATGCGTCCGGGATGACTCAGTGCACCATATACATCACGCACCGCCAGAAAATGTTTCGCCGCCTCATCACGGTCATTCGCGGTACGCGCCGTATCCAGTGGCGCACAGGGCGAACCGATTTTATTGGAATGCACCCCAAACGGATAAGCCATCGTCACCACTTTAGCTCCATCCAGATTCTGGTTAATCACCGCCTGTGACTGGCGATATTCACGGTAAGTGTAAAACAGCGCATCACACAAATGACTATAAGTATGGGTTTGAATATCGTGACCTTTATCCAGCGCCTTCTGCCAGTGCCCCCAATGATCATGGTGTGCCCAGCCAACCTGATTGGCAATCACAAACCACGTCCATTTCCAGCCGTATAAATCCGCCATTTCATACCAGAACGCATGATCTTTAACATGGTTATCATCAATGGTGAGGCTAAACGCCGCCAGCTTATCCTGTGACCACATCGCCAGACTCAACCCGCCCACCGTATCCGGCCAAACCCGATCAGTCACGGTGAAACGCGGGCTGGTCACCGCAGGCAGATTCAATAGCTGACCAGGGCGACTGACCGGTGACGCGGGTGGAGGCTGAAAACTGTAATCACCGGCATTACGTGCTGCCATGCGTGCCCGATGCTGTTTACTTAATTTATCAGCCTCGGCACGCTGCTCAGCTGTGACCGGTGCATTCGCCTGCTTCGCCAAATGTTCAATACTGGTGGTTTCAGCCATCACTGCTGCATGGTGATCCGCTGCGATTTGTTTCGCGGCCTCACTGCCCGGTGCAATCGTGCCACTGGTATCGAGTGGATTACCATTATCATCACAGGCACTCAGACCCAATAACATTCCCGCAACCAATAAAGCACAGCCAGTGCGCCTGACACTCATTATTTTCATCATTCAGTTCCTTCTGTTGTCATCACTTCGTTATATGAGAAAAAGACTGAATGGCTTGCGATTAGTTCGCCTGATTAGAAATTCACCGGGCAAACTCCCTTAAATGGGGGACAGCACCCGCACTTTTATGCCAATAAAAATGTGATTTTTTACTTTCTGGGGTGCATAAAAGTGTAAATTCAGAAATCGACGGGGTTTGCACACGATTTTAATTACTTTTTACGCTACTGCTGATACCCATAGTGCTTTATTACCATTTACCTGATTTCCCCTTTGCGTGGGTGAAATGCAGTCACTGATGACAAGAGCTGATGAAAAACATATCCATACCTGCTAACCAGACAGCACAGTCCACTCAAGCAAAATCAAACCGCTTTCTCCTGCTGGCTTTACCTATCGGACACCTGGTTAATGACTGGCCGGGCGCTGCCCTATGGATTCTTGCACCTGCGATTGCACTCTCCATGGGACTTGGCCCGGTTGAAGTTGGTTTATTGCTGACGATTCATGCCACTGGTGCAAGTCTCGCGTATTTACCGGCGGGCCTGATTGGCGATGTGTTCCGTAATCGCGGTAATTTATTAGCGCTGACCTTCTGGTGGGTGGCACTCGGGTATTTTGTCGCGTCCGGAACCGATAATTTCTGGTTGCTGGCATTTCTGTTAGGTTTTGCCGGGCTGGGGGATGCGGCTTGGCACCCATGGGCAGCAGGTGTCATGGCGCAGCAAATGCCGGAACGGCGGGCGCAGGTGATTGGAATACATGCCTTAGGCGGTACATTTGCGGAAGTAGGTGCTCCGCTGTGTGCCGGATTGTTGCTGGGCTTTTTTGAATGGCAAACCGTGCTGCAGATCTCCACTATTCCTGCTTTTATTATGGCAGTGATTTTTCTTAAATATCGCAAATGGGTACCGGTATCACAGGAAAACCGCGTGACCCGACACGATCTGAGTTCGATGGTAACAACCTGGCTACAGGGCAGCAGTCTACGCATTATTGCGATTATCGTGCTTTACAATATGTCGCTGATGGGTGCGATGGCGATGATGCCACTGTATTTACAGGAGACACATGAGTTAAATGCTGCGCAAACCGGGTTTATCTTTGCCATCGTGCTGGCGGTTGGTGCGCTGATCCAGCCTCTGCTTGGGCATCTGTCCGATCTCAGAGGCAGAAAACCTGTCACGATCATCGGACTGTCATGCGCATCGGTGTTCTTTATTATTTCCGTTTTTGCCAGCCATTTGATGACTCTGGTTATCGTGTTTGTATTATCGATGAGTGCACTGGTTGGGATTCGGGCTGTGTTGTTGGCGGCAATGGTGGAAGTATCCGGCCGACGGGAGTCCACGACCCTGGGCTTTGCTTTTGCCGTGATGGATGGCGTTGGTGCTTTGGGGGCAGTGTTAGCCGGGATCGCCGGGGCTTATGAGCTGCGTTATGCCTTTGCGTTTTGTGCTGTTATGGCGGTTTGTGCGATGGCTTTGACGGTGCTACATCGGTTTTCTGTAGTGCGTAGTCAGTGAATTATTCAGATAAAGGCTGTTAGGGCTAGCGAGAAATATGGGGCGGGTTATACTGCCCGGCCATCACACCTTATGGAAGCACAATGAAAAAAACATTTAGCCTCACACATGAAAAGATCAAAACCCCAAGACTGGCTGATGCGATAAGGCACGAAGTAAAACAGTACGTCAAACGCGAGCGTAAAAAGGAATTGCCCGCTAAAGTTGATTTTTGGGATTTCGATTGTCGTTTCGGGCCTGATGAAGCCAGTAGTGATGATATTCACCTGTCTGAAATCAATGACTGCATTTCTAAGGCGGAAGCCACGGAAATGAAATCCTTTTACCTGGAAATTCTGGCTAAGCCGGGACACCGTGCCCCGAAAAAAGAAAACGCACCTTCACCTTACGATGGGGCAGACCTTGACCAATAACGATATTCTACGCCGCCTGCGTTATACCTTTGATTTAGATGACGCCGCGATGATTGCGGTTTTTGCTGCTGCGGATTACGCCGTTACCCGCGCCCAAATCAGCGATTGGTTAAAAAAGGAAGAGGACGAAGATTACTTAAAAGCCAGCGATACAGAGTTGGCGATCTTCCTGAATGGTTTTATTAATACCAGACGCGGCAAGCGTGAGGGTGCGCAGCCCGAGCCGGAGAAACGCCTCAGCAATAATATGATTTTTGTAAAGTTGCGCATCGCTTTGAATTTAACCTCGGACGACATTTTAAAAATCTTACAGGCGCGTGGCCATACGATTAGTAAACATGAGTTAACCGCATTCTTTCGTAAGCCCGGAAATAAGCATTACCGGGAGTGTAAGGATCAGATTCTGCGTAATTTTCTGATGGGAATTCAGAATCAGGTTCGCCCGGCAGCGGCTTATCAGAATTTTGGAACAAACGCATCGTAGCAAGGAAACCGCATGGCATTACTAAACGAGTTCAAACTCTTCGCTGATTATAGGATGATCGGCTGGCTTACCATGATACGAAAGGCGACCCTTATGAAAAGCCTTATGGTAGTTTGATTAATCATCTGTTTTTGCATCAGATGCATCATCGTGGACAGGTGAGTACGTTGCTGTCGCAGTTCGGAATGGATTTTGGGGATACAGATATTATTGAGATCATCGAGTGAATTGGTCGTTAGCTGGTGTCAGTAACCGTTTGAACCCAGTCTCACTTCAGCCGATGATTTCCTGCACAACAGCACGGGCTGCCCGGGTTGCATTATGTACAGCTCCCCAATCATCTCCGGGGGTATAAGCATCACCGGCAAAAAAGAGCCTGCGCCCGACCGGTTCATAGAGTGTGTTTGGGATATGGCTGGCTGAAACATCGGACAGATACGCCGAGTGGATAAAAGGTTCTTCATCCCAGTTTTGCACGATATGTTTGATATAAGCCTGCGAGGGAATGCCTTCAAACATCTCATCCAATTCAGCCAGAATGAAGTCCCGAAGTGTATCGCCGGACAAAGCCTGATAGGGCCGGGCCTGTTCGCCGACCGCAAATAAACCAAGAATATTCGCTGTCGTATTCTGGCCGTATGCAGCATCATAATAGGCATGCTGTCCCCAGCTTGTTTCACTGACAGGTGTTTCGAGGAATGTCGGGTAAAACTTCTCGCTAAACTCAAGAAAAACTTTGATCCCACCCCAGACCTCTGCATCCTGAATCGCCTGTATTTTGCTGGCGGGTAATGCCGGGATAAATTGTATATCGCCTTGCTGCAGGATTTTCAGGGGAACAGTAATAACCACCTTATCAGCCTGATAGTGGTTTCCCTTATGGTCGGATACCACAATGTTATTGCCTTGATGGTCGATATTTACAATTTGAGTATTAAAACGCATCACCGGGCGTAAAGGAGGAACGATGAACTGCTCAAAAAAACTGAACCAGGTTGAGTTAATGAATTTTAGGTCATTAAAATCCCCAAGATGTGTAATCGCTAATTCCCCATCTTCAAAATAGCCATAGCTATCCTGTTGGTTGTACCTCCGGGTTTGGGTAGTGAGTTCAATAGCCGGATCATTGATAATATGGCTGAGTTCTGTTTTAGCGGTATGGAGCCATTCTGCGCCCAGTGGAATGGGGAAATCTGTGAAGGTCGTGGTTTGTTTCATGCGGCCACCAAAAGTTGGAGCTGCTTCCAGAATCTGGCAGCTAATACCGGCTTGCATTAGTTGATAGCCCGTCGTCAGCCCGGCGGCTCCGGCACCAATGATGATCACAGAGGGTGTGTTATTGCTTTTGTCTTTGGGAGCGTACTTTTTGGTGTTATCACTGGCGCTGAGTGTTGGTGACAGCGGTAGCGTTATGCCTAATGCGGCACACATTTTCAGGAATTGTCGTTTTGTTAGTTTGCTCATACTAACCGCTGACCTTGTTAACTTGTGTCTTTATTGTACGGGGTACGGGGAGTGAAGCAATGGCTTAGTCATTGGTCACTGGATTTTCGTTGGGTTCACCATCATAAGTCGTTGGTTGAGCGGATTTAAACAATACGGATATTATTGAATTAATTGAGTAAAATCAGTTATTCGTTTGCATCAGTTGTATTTTTTATCAGTTCTGAGTAACCTAATAGTTACTAATCCCCACATTAAGGCTTTCTGTGCCCCACGCTGAAATTAAATATTCTGCTGATTTATCACTTGATACGGATTTGATGTTTGATCTGATTGAGCGGGTTTTGAATGAGCATGATAGCAGTTCGGGGGTTTGTAAGGGGCGGGCTTATCCGGCGAGTTCTTTTAAGCATACGCATGTGCTTTTTGAGATCAGTATTTTGCGGAAGCCGCATCGGGATGAGGCTTTTGTGCAGGGGTTGGTGGAGGATTTGGAGCGGCAGTTGAAGGGTGTTATTGGGCAGAGTTGTTATTTTTCTTTGGCTGTTGATTTTAGTCCGGTTGGGTATGTGACTAATGAGTGCTTGGCGGATGAGGTTGGGCTATTAGATTATAAAAAAGATATTATATAATTTTGGCTGATTAACTTGAAAGGTAT